>CACYQE010000024.1 GCA_902776515.1 uncultured Pseudomonadota bacterium | reverse complement strand
AGTCATCCTCTATCTCATGAATGGCTCGTAAAGTTGACTCTTTGGTGGTCATGAACAGGTTGGCAGGGTAGATTTTGTAGTCCTCGAACACACCTGTTGTACGCCCCGTGAGGGCATCAACTTCCTCGATGCTTTCTATCTCGTCACCCCAAAAAGATATTTTCCACGCCCTGTCTTGACAATGAGAAGGAAAGATGTCCAACGTATCGCCACGCACACGAAAACACCCACGTTCAAAAGCAATATCATTACGTTTATATTGTATATTAACCAATTCACGCATAATGCCGGACCGGCTAATCATATCACCAACATGTAAAACCAACTTCATTCCCGAATATTGTTCGGGCGTTCCCAACCCATAAATTGACGACACCGAAGAAACAACAATAACATCGCGTTCTTCAAGCATCGCACGTGTTGCACTGTGTCGCATACGGTCCAATTGGTCATTTATAGATGCATCTTTATCTATATAGGTGTCTGTGGTTGGCATATATGCCTCGGGCTGATAATAATCATAGTAAGAAACAAAGTATTCGACATGATTATTCGGGAAAAAAGATTTCATTTCTGTATATAACTGAGCCGCCAGAATTTTATTTGGTGCCATCAACAAGGCCGGCCGACCAAGTTCCGCAATAACGTTGGCCATTGTAAATGTTTTTCCCGAACCCGTCACCCCAAGTAAAACCTGGGACCTGCGACCAGAATTAACCCCGGCCACCAAATCCGCAATCGCGGTTGGCTGATCACCCATCGGCTGATAATCACATTCAAGATTAAATATTTTTTTGTTCACATTACGTAGTATAATTCATTATAATGAAAAAACAAGGGAACGAGAGATGGCAATTAAACCACGACATAAACGCAGATTTTTTTGGACTTTTATCGGACTGTTGGTCTTGGGGTTCATTGGATTATTGATTACGCCGACATTCATAAATTTAAATTCTGTTCGCAACCGTTTAGAATCAGCAATTCTGACCCGTACAGGAATCAATGTCAAAATTAATGGTGATATCACATTTGGCATATTCGGACAAACAACAATAAATGCCCGTGATGTTACGTTTACAAACGGAACAATAAAAAATCTTGCTGTAAAAATACCATTTTCTGGTTTGTTTGATTTGGAAAACGCAAAACTAACCGGCGACATAACGATATCTGGGGCCAAAATCGCAATTTCTGATATATATTCTCAAAAAAATGATTATGACATAAATATATCTGATTCTGTGGTCAGTTTTATGGACAAGGACTATCAAATAATCAGTGGAAAATTCAACCATGGAACATTTAACGGTATTGTTCGAACAAACCAACACAAATACGACATTTCATCCAATGGAAATGAATTTAAAATACAAAACAAAAATGTAAATTTAAATATAACTGGGGAATTATATTCAAACAGCGGTGCCAGTGGCATAATAGAAATCGATACAGACAAAATAAATTCTTGGTTTGAATTTTCAGAACCAAAAATAACACAGACAGTAAAACTTAGCATGAATTTCTGGTGGGATGGCCAGTACGGTTTTAAATTTTCCGACATAAATGCAAACGATGTTCATGGTAATATTGAATTGTTACCCGATGGTGGTCGCGAAATAGAACTTAGCGGGAACGATGTAGACTTTGATTTTTCTTTTTTGGCACATCCAACAAAGTTTATAACAAATGCAAAAATCAATATAGATTTTTATGGCAATTTAATATTCGAAAAATGGATGTTCAGACATTTAAAGATAGATGCTATTGGAACCCAAAAAATGGTAAAGATAAATAATATCGTTGCAGATGATATGTCTTTTACCGGTGGTTATATTGATACCAATGGGGCCCATGACATAATGATTAAAACAATCAAAAACGAATTGGAAACAACATGTTTGTTTTCTGGGACACCAAAAAGTTGGGAATGTAAAGAGTTCAAGTATGGCAACATATCCGGAAAAATAAAAATATCAAATTCTGGAAATATTTCCGCCGATATAACCGCACCACAACCAATGGAAATGGATAACTTAATCAAATATATGAAAAAGTTTGATGCAAAATACGCAACCATAAAATTCAAATTTCCTAATATGTCTGGCACGTACACATTATCCCCCAAGGGTAACAATGTAAAATACGATTATATATATAACAAATCTATTTCTTGGTTAAATCCACACATCAAATTCTTGCCTGAATTTATGATGAACGAAGTTGGTGATTTTGTGTGGAAAAATGAAAATATCAGTTTTATACCGAAATCGAACAAATGGTCTTTGACACTGCATAATAAATTCTTCTTTTTAACAGGTGTGGATGCAAAATCTTGGTTTTCAAATCTTGATTTACGTTCTTTGGACAATTTTGGATACGAAATATCAGGATATTATAACAACAATGGCGATATATCAGATTTAACCGTAAAAATAGCGAACCATACATTTACTGGGTCTGCAACAAAAAACAATATCACACTTAAAACAGACACCTTTGTCATAGACACATTTTTAAACCAGGATTTTCTTGATAAATCTGAAGAAATGGAATTTTTAACAAATGCACCTGTTATGTTACCATTTGAAATAAACAAAAATGTATATATATCGGCCGATACTTTAATATATAATGGTGATTCATATAAAAACTTTGTATACGCCTTAAAACCAGGGATTCAAACATTTTCTATCACCGACAAATCACGCGGGAATTTATTGGCCACAATTATAAAAGAGCGTTCAAATTACGACATATTTATTCAGTTAAACAAATTTTTAATCAACGGAAAATTATTATCACGCAATTTTCCAATTAACGTTATGGACACTTCTATTACCGCGGAAATAGATTTAACCACCAGTGGTCATATTATACACGATTTGTGGTACAATATGCGTGGAACATTGGATTTAACATTGGATGATGGTTATATAATTGGATTGGGAATTGATGATTTTTATGCATCGGCACAAAACTTGACACGATTAAATGTCCAAGATAACATTATGGCGGCATTAAGCGATGGTGTTTCAAGATTAAAAAATATGCATATAATGGGAAAATACGAAAACGGTAATTTTACAACGACCGAACCCGTACGTTTTTCGTTAAGACACGTTGATGCGGTCGGTGCCTTTAAAATTCAAGACGGTATGATGACAACAAAAATCGAATTATTGATGCGTGGTACCGCCCCGGAACCTGTCCCTGTATCAGTTACTATTGGACCTAATGGGAAACGTACATATTCTTTGTCTGATATTATGCGAAATTTTGATCCAGTGTTTATGCGGAGTTTTATAAGAAATCATAATAAATTTTAATTATAAAAACACCCCGAAAAAACGGGGTGTTTTTCATAAAGATATTTCATATTAATTCTTTTTACGAACTTGAATATGAACATCACGCAATTGCTGTTCAGTAACCTCGTTCGGGGAACCCATCAGCAAATCTTGACCGCGTTGGTTTGCAGGGAATGCAACAATTTCACGAACACTGTCACCATTACCCAAAATTTCTGAAACCAATCTGTCTATACCAAAAGCACATCCGCCGTGTGGTGGTGCACCATATTTAAACGCGGTATATAATGCAGAAAAGTTCTTTTCAACCGCATCTATTGGATATCCGGCGATTTCGAAACATTTTCTCATAATTTCGGGGTTATAATTACGTAAACCACCACTGCAAATTTCCAAACCATTTAACACCATATCGAACTGAGCCGCCTTGATGGTAAACGGATCACGTGTTTCCAATTCTTGCAATGTAGCAATTGGATATGAAAAAGGATTGTGTGTAAACATTGGTGCCCCGCCACGTTCCTCGTCTGGTTCAAAGAACGGGAAATTATCAACCCAACAAAATGCAAAATCACGTGGATTAACTAACCCCAGGTCTGTCCCCAGTTTGTTACGTAAACGACCAGCCGCCTTGGATGCAACATCAACATTGTCACAAACAAAGAACAAAGTTGAATTATCACCGGCAATTTTATGCAATTGTTCTATACGTGCCGCATCAAGCTTTTTTGCAACAGGACCCTTGGGTTCATCGGCAAAAACAATATACCCAAGTCCGCCCAATCCCAATTCTTTGACGGCATATTCACCAAGTTTATCAAACCAAGAACGCGGTTTATCTGCGGTGTTTGGTGCCGGTATCGCACGCACAACGGCCCCGTTTTCAATCGCATTTGCAAAGATTCCAAATTCAGACCCACGGAAAATATCCGTCACATCAGAAATCAAAATGGGATTACGCATATCCGGTTTATCAGAACCATATTTCAACATTGCTTCATCAAAAGAAATATGTGGTATTTCCGGATAAACATTTGCATCCGGTGCAAAGGTCCTAACCAGTTCTGGAATTACTATTTCCCCAACTGCCTGAATGTCTGGCAAATCAACAAAAGACATTTCCAAATCTAATTGATAGAATTCTAATAATCTGTCTGCACGTAAATCTTCATCACGAAAACATGGTGCTATTTGAAAATATCTGTCAAACCCAGAAATTTGTAATAACTGCTTAAACATTTGTGGTGCCTGGGGCAACGCATAAAATTTCCCATGATGCAAACGACTTGGCACCAAGAAACTGCGTGCACCTTCGGGTGAATCAGCAGTAAGCAGCGGTGTTTGAAATTCCGAAAAACCCAAATCCCACATTTTATCACGCAACCATTTAATCATTTTGTTACGCATTAAAATACTGTTGTGCAATTTTTCACGCCGCAAATCCAAGAAACGATATTTATAACGTAATTCTTCACTGGTTTCATCATCACCAAAAACCTGGAATGGTAAAGTTTCTGAATTTGTTAAAACATTCCATTTTTGAACCTGAATTTCGATTTCACCGGTGGGGATTTTTTCATTAATTTGACTTGCATCACGTGCGACAACCTTACCGGTTATTTGCAACACAGATTCCGGACGTACACGTTCCAAATCTTCATTCCCACCGTCAATCACAACCTGGGTAATACCATAATTATCGCGCAGGTCGATAAATAACAACGACCCATGGTCGCGTTTACGATGAACCCAACCCGACAAAGTCACAACTTCACCCACGTTTTTCGCGGTCAATTCCCCGCAAGTATGGGTTCTGTATTTTGATTTTAGTGATAACATTTCTGTTCCCTTTTTTATATCGGGTGCAAAAACAAGAATTTTGGCACCCATTGGTTAAACATATTTTCGGGGCGCATAAATTTGGCTATGCGCGGTGCCACCCGAATTTATCACTTTTCTAATCTTGAAACGGCCACTCCATGGTTGTTAGTCACATCATCATAACCGTACAAAAACTATATAGGAAAATCTTATAACCTAAAATCTTAAATTTCAACCTATTTTTGTCTTAACCAAATTATTCCGCATCATATTCCGATTTTAATTTTGAAAACAAAAGCGTATCACGATACACACCGTTTATGAAATGATCTTGACGCAAAACAGCCTCTTGGGTAAAATTCATACGCTTTGCCACCCCCAAAGACTTTTTATTATCGGGGTCTATTTTCACTTCAATTCTGTTAAACCCCCAATTTTCAAACGCATTTTTTTCAAGCAATTCAAACGCCGCCGTCATTATACCGCGTCCACCTGCGTTTTTATCTAAGTAATAACCAACCTCACCAAAATTATTTTTTGCAGATAATTTAACAAAGCCTATTCTGCCAACAATATTGTTATTCCATTGAATAAACCATTCCGCGGAATCTTTATCGGCTTCTAAAAGCGGCATCTCATCTTCTGGTTTTTTCACAGAATCGGCCCATTCCAACCAAGGTCTAAATTCTTCACGATTGGCAACGATTATATCAAAGACAATTTTTAAATTTTCAATCGTTGGTGCAAGTTTAACCAACTTAATATCTTTACCAACTACTTCAGACGGGAATTCTTTTATCATAACTGCCTCCTAGAAACGGTTGCCACTTTCTGCGAAACCAATCTCGCTGTAGCATAAACGAAAGCTGATGGTGCCCTAAGCAAGAATCGGACTTGCGACTCGTCCTTACCAAGGACGTGTTTTACCACTAGACTATTAGGGCTGTGTATAAAATACCGGCAAATTATACGTAAACACACAAAAAAATCAAGCAAAAACAACAGTGACAAAAAACATCAACTTTTTCTGCGTAAAGCCCGCAAAACAACCTTGTGTGCATCCGGTACCCGATACGATTCTATTGCCTTTTGAATTGCCCGATTATGTGTCCAAACGTCAATCTCACACTTCTGCAAATATGGTAAAACAGCGTCATATTGCTTTGCCAATGCGGTTGCCAAATACCACGCCCGCATCATATTTATATAGTATTGGTCAGATATGATTTTGACAACCATATCGACATATTTCTTGTTAAAATTATCATCTAAAAAATATCGCATCAAACACAAAACCCCAAAACGCACCGTATAGGTATGTTTCGACCCAATCCACTTTTTAATATATGGCAACAAATCCACAGCATTTTTAGAAAATGCTTTTGGTGACATCTGGTCACATGTTGCCCAATTATCAACAAATGGTAAAAAGTTATCAACAGCCGAAACAGCCATATTAAAATCAGTTATTTCGGATATAATAAATGCGTGTAATTGGTTTTCATCGAAAAATTTATGGGGTAAATCCGATAAAAATTTTGCACTTTCTTGTTTGAATTCATTTGCTATTCTTCGTAACGTTGGTGTTCGAACACCGATAACACATGATACATCAACGGTTGGAATCAACTTTGATTGAAAATCCCGATATTTGGAATCTGAATTGGCATATAAAATATCTGTAATCGATTTATTCATAAGAAAATTATATAAACAATAACGAATAAATCCAAATTCTTTTTTTGTTGTGTTAACAGGACATTAGGTTTAAAATCCCAAAGAATCAGACAAAAGGAATTTTATGAAAAAATTTAAATCTATTGTGATAACATTCTTGGCCTTGTTTTTAATATTGTTTCTTGCACTTGCGATACATTGGACATACCGCAGTTTCGGACGTGTAAACTTGGACGAAATCGCAATTGTAATCAGTAATGGTATGGGTGATGGTGCCGATGCCGGTATATTTTGGTCGTTTTTCCGCCGGGCTGTTTTACGTGGTTTAATGTGGGCATCAATTGCAACACTGGTGTGTGCAATTTTTGCCAAAAAACGTTTTGTAAAATACATTGCGTATGCGGGATGTTTACTGTATTTGGTGTTTATACTATTCACAAACAACATCCAATTCGGCAGTTTCTTTAACACAAACAAATCAAATTTTTATGAAACCGAATATGTTGACCCGGAAACCACCAACATAAAATGGGATGGGAAAAGAAATGTATTATTTATCGCGTTGGAAAGTATCGAAAAAACTTTCGCCGATGACAGATATTTTAAAAAATCTCTTACACCTGGAATTACAAAATTAGAACGCGAAAACAAATCGTTTGAAAATTACGAATCTATGTCCGGTCTGTCCCATACAATCGCTGCAATCACCGGGTTTACAACGGGTCTGCCTTTGTTTTATACATCTTTTAGAAATATTGAAAAAATGACCGGTATAAAAAATGGTATTGGAACAATTATGGCAAATAATGGATATCAAACTTGGTCTATGTTTCCGGCAACTGGCCGCTTTTCACGCAAGGAAAGTTTTATGTACAGAATGGGTTTTCAACACGTAATTGATGGTGAAAAAATATACGCTCAATTAAAAACCCCAACCAACGACCGCCCGTTTGGTGGTGTTGATGACGGTGTGTTCTTCGAATGGTCAAAACCTGTTATCCAAGATATAATAAAATCCGGAAAACCATATTTTCTGTTTATGGAAACATTAAACACTCATTTGCGTGGTGTTTTTACAGACTATTGTAGGGCCCAAGGTTTTCGTCAAAAAACAATGTATGATGTCATAGAATGTGATGATAAAATCATACATGATTTTGTTACGTGGTTCAAAAAAGCAGATCCTTCGGCTGTGATAGTTTTGATAAACGACCACAGTCAACATAAACCCATCCCAGAATTAAAAAATGTATCGTTCCGTCCATTGGCAAATGTGTTTATCAACACCGATATCTTTGATGGTGCCGATATGACACGACCTGTTTCAGCGATGGATTTTTTTCCCACTGTGATAGAGGCCGCCGGTGGTAAAATAGACGGTTGTCGTTTGGGACTTGGGGTGTCATTGTCTAAACGCTGTAACAAAACTAAAACGTTACGCGAACGCTTCGACAAACCACAACTTGAACAGCTGATGGAACAAAATAACGATTTATACTATAAATTGGCAACAGGAAAGGATAAAAAATGAAATCCACACATACAGGAATAAAACGAATAATCCACGCATTTGGTTATTCTTTTGACGGGATTTCTGCAACATTTAAATCAGAATCAGCATTCCGCCAAGATATAATTTTGTGTATATCTGCGGCTGTTTTACAGTTCTTTTTAGATTTACCACTTCTTTTCAGAATATTGATGTTGGTTTCATTGTTGTTTATCATCATTGCTGAATTGATAAACACCGCAATAGAAACCATAATCGACAGAATAAGTCCAAACAAAAACCCGCTTTCCAAGAAAGCAAAAGATATCGGCAGTGCAATCGTTATGATAACTATACTTTCGGTGGCTTTGTTATGGATTTCGTTAATTCTAATTGCATAAAAATGCGGCCAAAGGCCGCATTTTTGTCCGATTCTTTTTATAATCCGTGTTCATCCATATACTTATACAAACGTTCCAGAACTTCACACGCATCTTTTTCATAATTTTGGACTACACCATCCGCGTTTGAATAAGGTTTCATATTTTCATAATCCCAATTAGGTGTTATACGATAAGCATCCTCGGATGATAATGTAAACCTTTTACCATCGGACCATACAGCCAATTCATTACTGTTTTCTTGGGTAAAATAAACAGTATCTACAATTTTGTTAATACATTTTTCTGTTTCGCTCTGAATTGAATATTTGTGGTTAAAAACACCGGTACTTTCCGATAAACACTCCCATCCAATCCCAAGCAATTTATCTTTGTATCTGTGTTTTTGACCGACAAAAGACAGATTTTCCTGATTAATCTTTTTACTGTTCATATCAATTACAACAGAATATTCAGCTATACGTTCAGAATCAGGGAATTTTCCGATATAATGTATAAATATCATCCCAAGGTCATATTGTGCTTCTTCTTTATTTTTTTTGAAAACACTCTGTTTACCATTCACATCAAGCAATGCATAAGTATCAAATATCTTTACCCCAACATTTACCTTGGCCTGGTTTTGTGGTTCTTGCCAATCACCTGATTCAATTATTCCGTTGATTTGATTTTGCCAATCTTTATCAACAGAACATACCGTTTTAAAATCAGCCATCGGTTTGTTATCACACGCCACAAGACACAAGGTCAAAAAAAGAACGAGCAAACGTTTCATATTTTCTCTCCCTGTTATTTTACCGCTTTGATTTTAATGTCTTTGAAAAGATATGACAAGAATTTTAATTTTAAAATAAATATACCCATATCAAATGGAACATTTTACTATCCGTATATAATGACTTACAACTCGTCCCACCGCCATTTTTTATTTTTTTCACAAAACCACTTGAAAATAGCAAATTTTATTCTACAATTAAGAATGAAAGCCGATAATCCACTAACAATGGGGAGGCGGAAGAAGAACGGTTGCAGGCGACTGCACTTATTAGAACTTCCCGGGATTGCCCGTTACAGCAAAAGACTCTTTAATGGTATGGCGAATCCAGCGAGAGCCCAAAGGCAACATTGGCGACAATGCTTGCGAAACAAGGTGGCACCACGTTGTGTCATGTAATCTGAAAAATGATATGCATGATATTTTACGTCCTTGTGTTCTTATTAAGATAAATAACGAAACACAAAGGAGGTTAAAATGTCAAAACGTATCTATATCTTTGATACAACCTTGCGTGACGGTGAGCAATCTCCCGGTGCAAGTATGAATTTAGAAGAAAAAATCCGTGTGGCTCGTCAGTTGGAGAAACTTGGGGTTGATATTATTGAAGCCGGTTTTCCAATATCAAGTGTGGGTGATTTTGAATCGGTAAAAACC
>CACYQE010000023.1 GCA_902776515.1 uncultured Pseudomonadota bacterium | reverse complement strand
AAAGTTCGTAAATTGGTAAAATAGTAGTGATTTTTGATACCCGACTTACGAACTCGTGAAAGTATTGGAAAACAAAGAAAAATCGGGCACAAAACCCGATTTTTGAATTTTGGCAGCCCCACTCGGATTTTCACTCGCCTCCTCGATACACAATAATAAAAATTAAAAAAATTTCATAAACTTCAATTTTTTAAAATTTTTCTAATTGTGTATTCTCGTATTGGTGCTGCGTGCGTTGCACTCGCACCCATCCCGGTTCAAACCCGGGGGTTGAAGCAAAATAAAACGACCACCAAAACGGTGGTCTTTTATTTTGGCAGCCCCACTCGGATTTGAACCGGGATTCTCGCCTTGAAAGGGCGGTGTCCTAACCATTAGACGATGGGGCCAAAACTAACACAAAAAAACTGGCGGGATGTAAGGGGCTCGAACCCTCGACCTTCTGCGTGACAGGCAGACGCTCTAACCAGCTGAGCTAACACCCCAAAGCCGTGCCGTTATACTATAATGTCCTGAACAGAAAATCAAGCATTTTTTTACAAAAAATCAAAATTTGCTTTTTTTAACATATTATGCTACTATTCTGGTGCAGACGAGTGTTTCGTCTGCGGAATCCTAAAATTCCGAATACAACCGTCCAGAGGGACGTAAAACCTCCAACCAACGGTTGGAGTGTGCGATATATATGAATAAGCACGGCAATACTGCATTGTTGTTTGAACTCCAACCACCTTAAATTTATTTGCGGTGGTTTTTGTTTTGGGGCTAATATCGATTGATTTTAATTAAATCAACTGGTATTATGATTCTGCAGGCGAGAGTTTCACCTGTGGGGACTAAACAACCCTAATACAGTCGTCCAGAGGGACGTTAAACCTCCAACCAACGGTTGGAGTGTGCGATATATATGAATAAGCACGACAAAACTGTATTTGTTGTTTAGACTCCAACCACCTTAAATTTATTTGCGGTGGTTTTCTTTTATATTAACACAAGGGAAAAAACAATGGCCGAAATGAGATTATTAAAAACAATACAAAAATTTTTAAAACAAAATCCTGGATACGAACCATCGTTGGTTGAAATATCAGGTGCGATTTATATCTTGTCATGCAAAACCATGGGCGAAAAACCAAGCTTGAAATTATCTGCACTTACGAATAACAAAACCAAAGATAAAAAGCCCACCCAAAAACATAATCCCTGACAGTAATTGTCCCATTGTCAATCCCCAAGATGTTAAAAATCCAATCTGGGCATCAGGTTCACGGAAAAATTCACAAAAGGTACGGAACACGGCATACAACATTAACATACTGCCCCCCAACGCCCCCGGATATTTCCGCAAATTAGTAAATTTATACAAACAATACATTATAACGAACAACAACAAACCTTCGGTTGCGGCCTCGTACAGAGGGCTTGGATGACGGGGAACATCAGAAACCCCATTAAAAAACACACCTATACTCGACTCGGTTGGGCGACCCCTAACCTCTATATTTACAAAATTCGCATTTAATCAGCGGGCCCAACTTTTCGCAAACAAAAATGTTGCGGCGATAACCCCCAATAATCCACCATGAAAACTCATACCGCCGTGCCAAACCGCAAAGATTTCCAAAGGATGGGCCAAAAAGAACCCAAGGTTATAAAACAAAACGTATCCCAAACGTCCACCTAAAATAACACCCAAAATGATATATGTGAATAAATCATCTAATTCCTTTTTGGATAAATTTATACCATTTTCAGATTTACGCAGAAACGAACGCAATAAAAAATACCCAATAACAAATCCGGCAATATATGCCAACGCATACCAACGAACAGGCAATCCAAAAAACGAAAAAGCAACCGGTGAAACAGGATTTATTACAATTGCCATAATTCTTTGCCCCTTTGTTTTTTTTGGGAATTTTATTTCTTGAAAATGCAGGCATATTGTATTATATATTTCACGAATAACAAGGAGAAAGTTATGATACAAAACACAAACACCGTACGGACGGCAAAATCCGGTATTGATTTGTATTTAAAAAAGATTTTCACACTGATGTTCGGGGCTGTTGCGGTAACCGCTGTTACGACATTTCTTACAATATACGGTGGTGGCATATCATTACTTGTTGGACGTGGCGGAATGACACCGTTCTTTTATATTGTTTTGTTTGGTGGTTTGGCATTATCAATTTGGGCCCAGACACGTGCTTTTTCGATGAAACCCGCAACCGCGGCATTGTTGCTTTTCATATATTCAATTATGGTGGGGTTAAGCATAACACCGCTTGTTTGGGGTGGTTTGGCGGTTAATCCTGCATCTATCTTACAGGCATTTATTATTGCAGCATTGATGTTTGGCTGTATGGCGTTGTTTGGGTATAAAACAGCAAAAGATTTATCATTCCTTGGTATATTCTTGATGATGGGAATGATTGGTTTAATCTTGGTTGGGATTATTTCAATGATATGGCCATTGGGCAGTGCATTTTCCACAATAGTTTGCTTAATTGGTGTTTTGGTTTTTGCATTGTTCACAGCGTATGATATGCAATCGTTAAAGCGTGCGTATACATTCGGTGGCGATGACACAATGAAAAATCAATTAGCTGTGTTAGGTGCGTTGCATTTGTATATCTCGTTCGTTGCAATGTTCCAATACATATTGGGGTTATTGAACCGCGATTAAATAAATTAAACAAAACAAATAATATGGAGTAAAAAAATGGCTTATAAAATAGATCCATCTAAATGCATTGGTTGTCATTCTTGCACTGCGATTTGCCCTATGATGGCAATTGCTATACAGTCGGACGGTAAATGTGCCATAGACCCGACAAAATGCGTATCATGCGGAACGTGTGCATCGGTATGTCCTGTGGCGGCAATTGCACCAGCAAAATAATAACAAAAATTATACAGTGGGGTTGTGATTATGCCTGCGAAAACAGTAAATGATATTGTTGCACTTTGTAAAAGACGTGGTTTTATTTTCACTGGTTCTGAAATTTATGGCGGAATGGGTGGAACGTATGACTATGGTCCATACGGTGTCGAATTAATGAAAAATATACGCAATGCGTGGTGGAACGCAATGGTATATTCCCGCAACGACATCGAAGGTTTGGATGCATCCCTTATCGGCAACAGATTAATGTGGAAATATTCTGGACACGAAGGTGGCTTTTCAGACCCATTGGTTGAATGTAAAAAGTGCGGTGCACGTATGCGTCAAGATAAAATGCGTGACCCAACAAAATGTGATAACTGTGGTTCAACCGAATTAACCCCACCACGGGAATACCAATTAATGATGGGGTTGTCAATTGGTGCGGTATCAGATGGCGAAATCAACGCGTATCTGCGGCCTGAAACTGCGACCACTACATACATCAATTTCAAAAATGTATTAGATGCGACACCACATAAATTACCATTTGGCATTGTTCAAATTGGTAAAGCTTTCCGCAACGAAATATCGCCACGTGGTTTTGTATTTCGTATGCGTGAATTTGAACAGGCTGAAATGCAATATTTTGTTCGCCCGGGCGATGATGAAAAATATTTTGAAATGTGGCGGCAAACACGTATTGCATGGTGGACCGATGTGTTGGGCATACCAGCAAACAAATTACGCTTTACACCGCACGAAAAACTGGCCCATTATGCCAAGGCTGCAGGTGATATTGAATACGAATTTCCTGATGGATTTGACGAAGTCGAAGGTATCCACAATCGGCAAGATTTTGACCTGGGGTCACATACAAAATCCCAAGGCGAATTTAAAATCGCTGCCAAGGTTATGAAAAACGAAGACAGCACAGTAAAATTGGCTTATTCGGACCCACAATCGGGCGAAAGCTTTATACCATACGTTATTGAAACAGCGATGGGGGTTAATCGTGCAATGATGGCATTGATGTTGGAAGCATACACCGAAGAACAATTGCCCGATGGTAAAACACGCACGGTGTTAAAATTAAAACCAAGTTTGGCCCCGGTCAAGGCCGCGGTTATTCCACTGGCACGAAATGTTCCTGAATTATTAACGATTGCGACCGATATTGAAAATGATTTACGTAAATTGGGTATTGGACGTATTGAATTAGAAAATTCCGGAAACATCGGTAAAAACTATCGCCGTCACGATGAAATTGGAACACCGGTCTGTATTACGGTTGACCATCAAACACTGGAAGACAACATGGTAACAATGCGTCATCGCGACACGATGGACCAAGAACGTGTAAAAATCGAAGATGTTCCAAAACGCGTAATGGAAATTGTTTCCGGGAAATAAAAAAAACACCCAAACGGGTGTTTTTTTATTCGCCTATTTCCGGAATTTCAATATCATTATTGTATTGTCCCAAAACTTTCTTTCCTGTTCCACAATACACTTCCCTTAATGATGCATTATATTCATCCATTGATTGAATATAACGTGCATCTATATCATCCTGGGCACCTTGGTATGCACTTAAACCACCCGCACCTGCACCAACTGCGGCACCTTTTAACGTGTCCTTGGTTCGGGTTTTATCGGAAAAATCAACAATTGCACCATCCGAAGAACTTTTGGTAATTGCTTTAAATTCGCCTTTTTTTGTACCAAAATCCCCCTCGGCCGAACCATTACTGCAATTATATGCGTCCCCTTTGGCATCACGCAAACAAATTTCGGCAGTTTCCCAATTTTTGCTTTTCCAAGAACTAAAATCTTTGCTGGTCGTTCCCTTGCGAGATTCAGGATAATTGTATACAAGTGCCGAAGATGTTCCTGCAGTTTTATGACTCCCTGTTATTTTTACCCATTCACCATCAGGATCTCCCGAAAAAGGATTTTTGCCTTCAATTGATTCATCATATTTATATTTATCCGCTTTTGCTAATACAGCCTTGTAATCTTTGCCCTCTAATCCACTAACCAACACACCGGCACCAGCTATTGTTCCAAAAATAAAATTTGACACAGGTTTAAATTCTTTGCAGTTACTATCGCAATTTTCATCACAATCTTTATTATCACTGTACATTACCGTCTTTTCTTTAACGTTATAAAACATACAACCTTTCAGCTCATCTCCCTGTTTTTTAAACGTTCCCCATAAACAATCTACTTCTTTGTTGTCTTCTTTTTTGCGACATTTTTCAACATGCAACAATGTATCGCCCGACCCCGTAACAGCATCATACATATTTCCGGTAACGGCACCCGCCGCCGCATTCACACCGGCACTTAAAATAACATCACCGGCAACTTTGCCAGAATATACACTTGCCGCCATAACACTTGCGGCACCTGCACCACCAATCAAACTGGTTTTTATTTTTTCGGAATTTAAACCGAACATTTTTTCATTTCCTGGTTCGCCCCGCCCCACGGCGTTTCCACCAACCAAGCCAACCAACAACGCACCACCAATTTTCAATCCGGCTTTTTGTTTTTGCTCTTCATTCATTACCCGAATAACATCTTCACGTGTGGGTTTTTCATCCGCCGGAAATTCCACCTTTACAATATCAGGCAAATAAGTTGATTGGGGAAATTCGGCTATGTTGCATTTCATTGCATCACCGGCCGCCAATTTTCCACGTGCAGTTACGGCGTATTCTTGGCCGTTTTTAACCTGGCCCATTACACGCATTTCGACAACAGCAACACATGTCGCCGGACCACCCGCCATGTGCCCCAAGGTCGGTTTATCCCACACAAATTCACCAGTAGGATATATTGATGCACAATCATCCAAATGCTCAACTGTCACGCCCGTACTGGTATCCCCGTTTTTAATACGTGCGGCTAATTCCGCATCCGCAACCCGAACAGGTAACCCGGTGTTTGCATCCCCTGATTCTGTTGCCGCGGCCGCCTGGGCTGCCTGGGTTTCTGCAAGATAGTTTTGATATTGTTGTTGCAAAGCCAATGAATTTTTATATGACGATGCATAACTGCCCGTTTGGTTACCGGCACGTATCGCAGCATAAGAATCTGCGACCACCATCGCACATAACGTGGCCAACAAAGAATAATTCATAATACGATTACTTTTTTTCATACGTAATCCTTGTAAAATTCCTTAAAACTGCAATCTTAACCTTGCACCTACATCAACCAATGACAAACGACCACTCTCATACCAATTTGTATAATGGAAGACACTGTCATAATCAGCCGGGGCTTCGCCACCGTAACCATCAGACAACCATTCAGTTTGGCTTAAAACAATACTGCCCGATGTTTTTACACGCCCCAAATTCGCATAACGTGCAAAGAAATCCATTTTTATGCCACCACCTAAATCCGTTGTTATACCGCCTTCTAACATAAACGCCAACTGTTCATTGGTTCCACCATTATGATACGCATAAACATCGGATATTCCGGTCAAAACACCGGCATTACCATTGGTCAACCCCAAATCTTCAACAATTGCATAATATCCACCATCAAAAACAACATAGTCTGCGATTGTATTCAACGAAACACCAACACCCGCACCAATATATGGCCGCATTGAACCGCCCGCCAAATTGCCAGTATAAGCATCAATATTATAATACAAATTCAACATAGTGGCATTTGCGGTTATCGCACCACCTTCGACAGATGTATCCACGTTATTATTTCCGGCATAATCAGACGTAAACACGTGTTTTGGATATCCTAACCCCGAATAACGAGTATAAGAAAAATCCACACGAATATCAGAATTTATCGATGCACCAACCGAAATCTGTAACGGAATGACCGTATCAGAATCAAAATCCGCCGCTGCAAAAGCCCCCGGGACAACATAAGCATCTTCTTCGCCGGCATAATCAGCCTTTATACTGCCCATAACACTTGCGGTATATGCCGCCGACAAACCAACATACAAACCGCTGTCCGCCAATCTGTCATAATCCGCCGGCTGATAGTACTTACGACCGGCCGCAACCGCCGCCGCACCAACCTTTGGCAGTGCACCCGTAACACGGGTTGGCTGAGCTGCAACACCCGAATTAACCGTCAAAACCTGATTATTTGTGGCCGGAACATTAACCGTTGTGCGTGAATAAGTAGTATTTTGCTGATACCCCGCCGGATAAACCAGTCCATTTTGCTGATTTTGATAATTTTGATACACCGGATAAGCCGCACCCGCTACCCCCGGCAACGCCAGGACAAAACCTGTTAAAACGGCAGAAATGCTGACTTTTTTCATTCTCTTTTCCGTACCCTCTTGCCGGTATTATATCATAAAATGCCCCTAAAAAAAAGCCTTTTGTAAAACATAAAAAACAAAAAACGGGTTTCTAACCAGAAACCCGTTTCTATTAGACCATGATATTTAGAATTTTACATTCAAATGAACACCAACTTCGGCTTTGACATCTGTGCCATTAGCAGAATTTTTGTGTGCATGATCAAATGTATATTCACCAACCAACGCAATTTGAAAACTATCGGTTATTTGATTTGCCACAACAGCTGACAAGATATATTCATCCCAACCATCGTGCATGTTTTTAGTATCCTTTAACAACTGATTAACAACTGCTTGTTGAGTTGCCGCAATTACCGGAGATTGCGGTGTATTCAAATGTGTATGAATAGATTTTACACCGTTATCGGTATGTTCAACAAATCTGAAACCACCACCAAATGACCAGGCGTCATTTACCTGCCAGAAGGCATTTGTTCCAACAGTCAATTCCTGGGTTGATTTCAAATCAACTGAAATTTCATCTGGGAAGCCCAATGCAGATGCATTTTGAATTCCCGCCCCTGCTCTGGTCAAATCAAATCTTTTCAATTTGATTTTATTATTATGGTTTCCAAATGTATGTAAATATTCTGCGAACAAAGATGCCGTAAATGCAGACCATCTTTTACCAATCTTGGTTCCCGCGACAACACCCCAACGACCATTCGAGAAATTGTCATATTTAAAACCATCAATATCATAAGAACCCTTCATTGGTGTCACACCAGACAAATAGCCTTCGCCGTATATATCCCATGCAAAGTCATCAAATGTTTCAACCAAACGATAATCTAAACCGATACGACCGCGGTGCATCCCTTTTCTGTCGATATCGTCATTTTGTGTCCAACCTAATGACACGTATGTATTCAAACGATCTGTGATACCAAAACTGAAATCTTCTGTGAAACGCCATACTGGGAATTCTTCGGCCCCATCATGATGTTTTAATTTCATAGCATCGCTGTCATCAGCAATCTTGTACATCAAACCAAGACCAGTTTTTGATGCAAACTGACGTGCCGCCGGAATAAACAGCGGGTTTTCCATATTTGTCGTAACACCAGCCGATGCCGCACCTGTAACCATTGTTGCCGCAGCGACAGCAATACCTAACACTTTTTTCATTTTACAATCCTTTAATTGTTTGTTTATCACCAACCCCCATTATTGGCAAGATTGGTGTCATACCCCCCACCGCCCATCATTGGCAACAGTGTTTTGAAATGGGAATATAACCCGCATATCATACAACAACATAAAATAATGTCAAAAATTTTTTATAAACACCCCCCGGCACTTGAAACCGATACCAAAATTACTATAAATATAGTTGAAGGGTAAACCAATAACCAAGAGGTGTGAGTATGGCAGAAAAGAACCTCGTTAGAAAACGAACATTAAATCAAGAATCTATCAAACAACTTAAAAAAGCATATATGGGTTTATTCAATGGTCTGGTTCAAATGTATTGTGAACGCGGTATGCAAAAGGGTGCCGCATGGTACAAAGCTATGGGCCGTGTTTACGAAATAATAAGCCAACGAAAAAAACAAATGCCCCAAGAGTTCTTTACTCAACTTGCCACATTTTTTAATTCGCACCGCCAGGTATTGTTAAAAAAATCTATGTTGTCCGCAGAAAAAGATGAAAAACAATCTAATATCTCTGGCAACGCAACAATCAAAGAAGAAGATTTAATCAAGGCATTTGACAACAATCTGAAAAAGATTTTGTACAGTCAATACAATTCTGCTTTTATGAATATGGGACAAATGGCCCAGATGAAAGCAAGCGGTATGGGAATGGCCGCATAAAAACTATTTATGTTTATACGCCAAAACTAACGGTACAAATTTATCCGCGTATTCCATAGGTATAAGGTTACGCGGAATTTTTATTGCGTTACCCTGACCCGCGGACATCTTAGGCAAAACCGTATCATTCTTTGCGTTTATAATTTTTTCTAACCTGACCGTTGGACCGTCAATAATACCCGGCAAAACAAAAGTAATTTCGTCACCCGAACGGATTTCGTTACGCAATTCAAATGTTATAAAATCATCCGATACACTTGTTATAACCCCTGCCGCCTGCCAATCAGACGTTGACCGTGCAGATTCAAAATTATGTGCCGATGGCGGGACCGGCCCATCAAAAAACGCTGTTGTGTATCCACGCGTTTCCAAGACATTTAACGCACCCATAAAATGTTCCGGATTAAAATGTTCCGGGTCACGTGCATACGCATCCATCGCACAACGATAAGCGTGAACAACACTGCCCACATAATATTCGCTGCGATTGCGACCTTCGATTTTTAATGAATCTGGGGATGATTCTAAAACCTGGGCCAAACGGGGCATCAAACACAAATCCTTGGCGTTCATAATATATGCACCACGCTCGTCTTCTTCCAGTGGCATTTCAATTCCTGATTCATGTTCACGCAAAATCACATCATATTTCCACCTGCACAATTGTGCACACGCACCACGGTTTGCCGGTCGACCAGTAATAAAGTTAGATAACAAACACCGCCCAGAATAAGACATACACATTGCACCATGAACAAAGATTTCTAATTTAATATCTGGGCATTCTTTTCTGATGTTTACAAATTCATTGTGTGAAACCTCGCGTGCTAAAACACACAACGAAGCCCCAGCATTTTGCCAGAATTTTACAGACTGGGCCGAACAAATGTTCGCCTGGGTTGAAATATGAATTGGAATATCAGGATGGTTTTCACGCACCCACATCAAAACCCCAGGATCAGAAACAATTAAACCATCAGGCTTTAAATAACGTATTGTTTCGGAAACCCGTGGCATATTTACATATTCGTTATCGTGTGCAAATAAATTGAACGCCAAATACACTTTTTTACCCGCGGCGTGTGCTAATTCGATTCCGGTCCGAACTTCTTCGGTCGTAATTTTTGCACGTGCACGCATAGAAAACCCCGGCAACCCCGCATAAATAGCATCCGCACCGTAAAGAATCGCGGTTTTAAACGCATCCAATGTCCCACCCGGGGCTAAAAGTTCAGGTAATTTTATCATAACCAGCATATCCTAGCGAAGTCGGTGGTATTTTCAAGATTTATTTTATAAAAATGAAATTTTTTCTTGATTTGATTCATACTATATGTATAATTGTGGGGCATTGCCAGTTTAGCTCAGTTGGTAGAGCATCTGATTTGTAATCAGAGGGTCGTTGGTTCAAGTCCGACAACTGGCACCAGAAAATTACCACCGCACGGTGGTTTTTTATTTGTTCACTTGAAAAACTGTCGTGTTTTTATCTATACTTAAAAGGTAAAGACAAAGGATTAATTATGACCCAATTATTACCAGAAACACATCTTGATTATTCAGATATTTTAATTAAACCCAAAATGGGTATAAATATGAATTCTCGCAAGGATGTATCTTTGACCAAGGAATTCAAATTTAAACATGGCCAGGTCAGAACAGGTCTTGGTATTTTTAACGCGAATATGGCGACTGTTGGCAACTTTGCAACCGTAAAAAAATTACTGGTCAAGGGTATGTTTGCAACATTGCACAAGCATTACAACGCAGATGAAATCGGAAATTTTTTGAACCAATGTCGCATTGAAAATATTTCTTTGGATAATTTATTCATAACAATTGGATTAAAAAACATTAATCAAGAATTTGATAAACTGGAAACATTGGAATCAAAATACAAATGGATTTCACCACGAAACATTTGTATTGATGCACCAAATTTTTATATTCCAAAGGCGTTGGACATATTGGAAAAAACAAGACAGAAATTTAACGATGCTGTAATAATGGTCGGCAATATCGCCAGTGGTGATATGTGTTTAAAACTGTTGGACAATGCAGACATCATAAAATGCGGCATAGGCAGCGGGTCCGCTTGTTTAACCAGAAAACAAACAGGATGTGGTGTTCCGATGGTTTCACTGATAAATGAATGTGCCGACATTGCTCATTCTGTGAACGGACATATTTGTGCAGATGGTGGCATTGTGGACATTGGGGATATATGTAAAGCATTCTGTTTAAACGCCGACTTTGTCATGATTGGCGGTATGTTTGCAGGCACCGATGAAGCCGAAGGCGAAATCATTGAAAAACATTTTACAACCAACGAAATCATTGATGGTCAACCCGTAATTCAAACCAAACAGTTTAAACAATACTATGGTATGTCTTCGGAATACGCCAACAATAAATTTGCGGGCGGTATGTGCAATTATAAAACATCCGAAGGTCGTGAATTACTGATTCCTTATACCGGCACATTGGATAAAATTTTACAAGACATTACGGGTGGCATTGCATCGTGTTGCACATATATTGGTGCAAGTAAAGTAAAACACATGGCAAAGTGTGCAACATTGATAAAGGTCAACAACCAATTAAACAAAGTGTTTGAAAAATATTCGGTATAATTTCCAAAAACAAATAAAAAAACATCCTTTCAGATGTTTTTTTATTTACTTTGATTCATGATACACGATTGGGATACCTGCATTAAGTGCCGCCGCACGTGCACTGGCCGCACCACGGTTTGCCAAATCTAATAAATATTTTGATAACATACGGGCATTATACTTAAAAAACTGTTCTTGATTATCATCATCAACAAACGTGGCTTCGTCATGAATACCACGCATAAACAATTTGCACTTTTTTCCGCCATTATTATAAATTTCCCAAACATCGGCCTTGCTGCAAACGTTTGGCATATTATCAATACTGCGTGTATAACGGCGGCGAATATCTTCTTCGGGAACATCATGTCCACCCAACGCAACACGTTGACGAACACGGGCTATATTTTGTTCAACCGATGGCAAAAACACATACAAGAATACGAGTTTATATCCTTCTGCTTTTGCAATTTTAATAAAATGATTATGAGCATGCCCCGCCAAAGTTGTTTCCAAAGCAAAAGATTTATGCCCCGAAACAATGTCATATCCTTGTTTAATTATTATTCTGTTTGCATCAAAAGGCGAAATGTTTTTTTCACGTGCAACATCGTCC
>CACYQE010000022.1 GCA_902776515.1 uncultured Pseudomonadota bacterium | reverse complement strand
TAACATATCCGCCGTTTTCAAAAGCCTGGGATGTTAATTTTTTTAACCCGGCAACCTGGGACATTGCATCTTCTGCCTTTTTAATGACCTGGGATTCTATTTCCGCAGGTGCCGCCCCTGGATACACAAAAGTTGCCGTAACCATTGGAAAATCCAACGCAGGCGTGCGTTCTATATTCATTTTTGGAAACGAAACCAATCCCAACACGACCCACAGCAAAACAAACATAACTGTTGTAACAGGTCTACGCACAAAAAACTTTAACATATCTTGCCCCCATTAACGTTTGATATTTATTTTTTGATTTGTATCGACATTTGATAAAATCACCACATCACCATCTTGCAACCCGCTTGATATACATGCGACATCGGCATCCTGGGCGGCAACAGTAACCTGTCTTGATTGTGCCACACCATTATCAGAAATCATAACTATTCCATTACGCACCGCATACAACGGAACAAAATATCCATTGGTGCCAACTTCGACATAATTTAATCCATCGGCAACACCGCTTGTTTTAACCACATACATTCCCGAATCCAAATCAATATTTGTCGACACATACGTTATTTTACCATTGCCTATTTTTTGACCCGTCTTTAATTTTCCCAAACGTGACGGCGAAACGTATGCACGGTTATTCTTAACAACCAATGGTATTTTTATTACACCTTTGTCACGATTAACGGTAATAACTTGAACCAACGTGCCGTTTTCATTTGCATCACGCACAGGATTAAACACGACCAAGCGATTTTCAACGATGACCATCACAAACCTGAATATAAACCAGGCCACCAATGCGACAGCAACCGCCACATAGGCAATTTTTTTCAATTTTTTATTGTTATATTCTTTACCAAAAATTTTCATGATTATTCACCCAATTTTTTTACAGATTCTGCCGACATCAATATTTTGTATTTTGCGTTCAATAATGCCATATCTAATTGATACAGTCCAGCCGAAACATCCGCCAATTCAACCGCCGAAGTTTGACCTGCGGCAAATCTATCCTGGGAAAACTTGTACGCCTTGGCGGCCAAGTTACGTGCGTTTTCTAATCCTTTTAAATTATCACGCAAATGGTTATATTGACTGATTGCATTTGAATATTTTTCCGCTGTAATTTTTTTAGATTTATCCAAATCTTGACGTGCAGCTTCGGCATTCATTGCATCAACGGTTGCATTCGCACGATTAACACCACCGCTAAAAATAGGCACCTTTAACGCCAACCCCCAATACGCTGATTGAGAATCACGTTCATTAAACAGATTTTTAAAATCTGTATCCATTGTTGTATAATTGTATGATGCCATTGCCGCCAGCGTTGGATAACCATTGGCACGTTGTGATGCGGATTTAGCCTCGTACATTTTAACCTGTTGGCTTAAAACCTGCCATTCTGGAGTATTTTTTAACTTTTCGTTTTTGATATCAGAAAAAGAATTCGGAAAATCATCTGTCAAATTCAATGGTTCATCCACATCTATTCCCGCCAAAATTTTTAACATTCTGTGTGCGGTATCACGATTAAATTCTGCATCAGACAAATTAATTTCCTTGGTTGCGATATCAGATTCAATCTTTACCAAATTACTGCGATTGGCCCGACCTGCCCCAGTTAGTTTCTTTTTAGCCGCAACCGCATCATCAAGATTCTTTTTCGCCAACACGACTATTTCATCAGTCATTTTTGCAGTCCAATACATATCAGATGCGGCATACTTGACCTCTCGTGCAACCATTTCTTTGCTGTATTCACTAAGTTTTATGGCATTACGAACACTGTCCACCGCATTACCTATCTTGCCAAAGGTATAGATGGGTTGTGTAATTGTTACGCCCGCCATAAAGATGTTATCAGGCACGTCTATTTTATCAATTCCGGCCAACTGCGGAATCAGCCCACCAATTTCCGGGGGTAATTTAACATTGTATGAATCCAACGGCTTTTCAACATTAACCAAATTCATATATGTTGCGGTTCCTTCGATATTAAACCAGCGACTGGAATTTGCGACATCTAATGAAGCCTGGGCTTTTTTCAAATTTGCATCTGCTTTTTTGATATCATGCGATTCTGCAACGATTTTTTCAACAGCCTGGTTCAAAGACAAATCCATTGCCTTGACATCACAAACACATACGCCTGCACACAACAAAAACACAGGTATTAACCTATTATTATGCATTTTCCGACTCCATTTTTAAGAAAATTGTATTTATTGATTTAAACGCATTAATAAGTTCATTTTCGTCCTCTTTGCCGATATTTTTAAAAACCTCGGCTACTGCACAATGAAACATATCAATAAATTTGTTTGCGACACTGGCACCTGTCTCACTAACACTGTACCAAGTATTACGACGATCAGAATCATCAACAACACGCAACACCAATCCATCACGTTCCAACTTTCTGAACATAGTGCAAAGGTTTGGTGCAGGAATAAATTCACGTGCCGCCAAATCTTTCAGACGTGTTTTACCACTAATATGCAAACGCACAAGAAATTGCACCTGTTGTCGCGAATATCCATCAAAACGAATTTGATCGCGATGCAAACGTTCAGACAACTTTCCAAACAAAATAATATTTTTTTCCAACAAATTTACAAGTTCTTTTCGCACCATAATCCGCCCCTCTTTTTGTTTCAAAGTCATTAAAAACGGAAATCATTATAATTTTTAATAATTATTAAATCAAGACAAAAATTAAAAAAATTATTTTATTATTGCAAAAAAGATAAATAAAGTTATAATCAACGTGCTTTTTGGGGTGTCGTCTAATGGTAGGACAAGAGATTTTGGTTCTCTTTATCATGGTTCGAATCCGTGCGCCCCAACCAATATTCAAACGCACCCTTGTGGTGCGTTTTAATATTGGGTTCGTCGCGCCCGTTTGATTTGAAATCATCGTCCGCCTTTGGCGTGACAGGTTCGACTATGAGTAAGCGAAAACAAGCCTTGCGCAGTTTGAGCGCTAACGAATGCGGCACAGTGTCGGCATAGCCGACCGAGCCAATCCGTGCGCCCCAACCAAAGTTTACAAAACCGTCCACAAGGGCGGTTTTTGTTTGGTTTCTAATAATTCCAACGAGTTCGAAAGTTTGGTTTAAAAAAATAGCAAAAAATTGCTATTTTCGAACTTTTTTAGATTATTTGTTAAAACTTAAATCTTTCATTTGTGTTAAAACTGTCATATTAAGATTTTTTGAATCTGGCTTATATAATTCAAAATTATCCTTGTTATTCACAAGTTCGTTCCATATATCGCCCCGATCTAAAGGGCAATTCAAGCCGTCTTTTAAAACATATATTTTAATTCTGCCTTCTTTTATTTCCTGCATAACATCAATTTCAACAACTCTTTTAATTGGTTTATCAGTCAAAGAATAATAGCTACCGTCAACATCACGATTAAAACCATCAGAATCCAATTCGTATATGTATGCTTTTTTACCAGAAATATCTTGTTTTAATTTTTGAACATACAAAGTATCACTTGTTCTGGGGGACTTCCACCCTTCTGCAATCAATCGCATACAAGCATAATTTTTTGCATGTGCAAAATCGGAAGTTGCGAAAACAGCGGTTGTTTCTGTTTGCATATGATTAGTATGTGCTGGTTTCACATGAATAACACCATCTGTTATTTTATGTTGAGAACCATGATAAAGAGTTTTTACTTTATTTTCCATGTTTGTGATTATATCAAAAAATGCTAAAATTTCAATGCAAATTCGGTATGTTTAGTTCATCTTTCGCTTCACCAATCTCTTGCCCGATTTCCACCAAATCGGCTCGCGAATTGCACACCGAGCACAACCAAAAATTCAACCGGCATTTTTGCCGGTTTAATTTTTGTTCGCGCACGGATCGGTGCGAGCCCACAGGGCATAGCACCAATATGCAGATGAACAAACGCGGCCGTGCAAAAACGGATATTTTTAATAGAGTTTTTGCCCTGCGGTTAGTTATTGTTTATCAAGGGGCTGTAGTGCATTCCAGATACTTTTATCCCCATATTTTCTAATAGTTTTATAAATTCGAAAGTTAATTCTTAAAATTTTATTTTTTTAATACTTCATCTATATCAAATTCAATAAATGATGCCATAGTATTTTCAAATTTTGCACTACTTGGACGTTCAACTGTCACAACGCCACCCATTTTTTTATAAAAGCCGATACTTTCATTATCTGAAAAGCACATTAACCCAAATGTGTTTAAACCACGTTGTTTCATTTCTTTGGCAAATGTTTGAAATAACAATTTACCAACTCCACGGCCAATATATTCAGTGTCTAGATATAACATATCTAATTCACTGTCACATGTACACTCGGGTGAATTTGGTGCACCCCCAGAAACAAAACCAATCACTTTGTCATCATCGGTCAAAACAAGAAAAATATTTCCTTTATCTCTTTCTTTACGCATTTTTTCTGGAAATTTTTCTATTTTTTCCGTCACAGCCGCAATACCAACGCGTTTTTCTAAAAATTCTGGGGTTAATATTTTACCATAGGCATGTCTCCAGCCACGTGACCAAATATTGTAAATATCCGTTGCATCTGTTAATTTTGCTTTTCTGATTTGTAACATAATGTTTTACTCTACATCAAATAGTTCCGTGGGGTCTAATTTAAACTGTAACATACACGCCGTAGGTTTTCCACCATCGCCACCCTTTCTCTGCATCGTTACCTTGCCAATATATAAACTGCCACGGGCACTTATAGCAACATCACCAATCGAATAATGTTGCAAAGCCTGATTGATATTAACCAAAACCCATCTGGCGTTATGATTAATTTTTTGGGCAACTAAAACCCATTCTGCACTGAATTGTCCACGCCCCTTGATAATATCACTTAAGATTAATGTTTTATTTTTTGTAAACCAATTCAGTATCAAATTTCGTTCATCCGCAGAAAATTCGGTCAAAAACATTCTTCTTGTATCTCGTGTTCCCTTTTTAAAAGGTTTTTCTTCCCCTGTATAATATTGAAGAATTTTATAAACATCGTCCGGGATATTCCACATTTGCTTGTAATGTTCTAACCACCTTTTATCAACTTGGTTAAAACCTTTTTTGTTTGATACTAACTTTACTTGTATATTATATAGATAAATCTCTTTGTAAACAAAAAATTCATTCAGGAATACACTTTACAAGATCTTCTAGTGTCTTCCCAGTGGAATTTAATATTTTTGCAATACTATTTGTTGAAGGCCATCTTGGTTGTCCATATTTCGACCAACGTTTACTCTTGTTAAATGTCGTCGCATCCAACCCAGAAAATCTGGCTAGCCCAGAACAGGACATATTATGTTGAATTGCGAAATTATCAATTGCTTGCCATATATCTTG
Source organism: uncultured Pseudomonadota bacterium (assembly GCA_902776515.1). GTDB lineage: Bacteria > Pseudomonadota > Alphaproteobacteria > Rs-D84 > Rs-D84 > Enterousia. Next base: position 5,545 of record CACYQE010000022.1, on the reverse strand, counting down.
ATGTGTCATTATAAACTCCTTTTTGGTTTTAACGACACTTATTATATTTATATATAAAAAATTTATTTTATCCTATTTTTTTATACCTGGTATATAAAAACAGATAAATACACACAAAAAAGCACACAAAACCTTAAAATAACAAGGGTAAAATTCCTATTATTATATGCCAAATAACATATAATATACCGACATATAATCACGAAAAATAAACAGAAAACTATTTTACATACAAATTCAAATATTCACGCAGCACGACCGTCATCAACGAACGATAATCTTTTTCATACGTGAACAATTTACAAAAATCGTTAAAACCGACCTATTCCCAATCAATAATTGCAAATGTGTTAAAATACATGTATTATGTTTTCAAGTCAACACAAGGATAATTATGAACAACAATGTAACAAACCGTATTCATGTTGCTATTCGTGGAACACCATACAAGTCATATGGCGGGTCAATTCCACAAAATGTTCGTGATTTAATGGATTTTTTGGCAAAAAAATACCATTTTTACGATATAACATTTGTTACAGGACGTGTTTATAATATTTTTATGCTGGCAATGGATGAACATAATCGCATGTTATTTATAAAAAGTGGTCGACACCCCGAATTATATCATAATGAATACATTATGGGACGTGCATTGTGGGAAATGGACCACGTACATTTTTTGGAACCATTGTATTATTCTGACAAGGGCAAATTTTTCTTTTTTGCAAATGAAATTATGAATGGCGATTCCCTGCAAAGATTATCAGATTCTGGAAAACTTGGTACGATGTCATGTGACGAAAAAATGTTGCTCGTTCGTGATTTATACCAGATATTTCTTGCACTGAAAAAATCTGATGTTGTTCATCGTGATATACGTCCTGAAAACTTTGCTGTCATAAATGGACGATTGGTTTTGATTGATTTTCAATTGGCGGTATCTAAATCTTGCTATCGTGAATTAGAATCAATGTCGGTTGGTCGTTTGCGTGGATTGGGGACAAGCAAATATCGTTATAAAACATGGCATTGGGATGATTCATATTCACTGATGAAATGTTTGCGTTTTATTGGTTGTCCGTGTAAAAAATACCGTCCAGAATACAAACAAATATATCGTGAAATAAAATCATACATCGGTCATGATACAATTGTATCTTCAAAACGCGAAAACAGTTTAACACGCCTGTGGCGACATTTAACCAAGAAACATAAAAAGCGGTAAAACACCGCTATTTTATCTTCATCTTTTTCTTGTATATATCAAGATATTCGCGTAAAAGTGCCGTTTGACCAATTGTATTTCTGTTACCATGTGTAAACAATTCATAAAATTCACAAAAAACCACACCTTCCCAATCAATAACCGCCAAAACATCAAAACTTTTAGGGCTCAAGATAAAGTTATCCCATAAATCCGTTAGATTCCAACCGTACATAATAGAAGGTTTGTCGTTCTTGATTGCTTTTAAATCACGTATTTCAACTGGATCGGCATTACCAACAACGTACAAAAAATTTGCTAATTGTCTTGCAATTTTTGTTACGTGTTTGACCTGCGTTTTTTTATCCAAAGAATGCCACCCAATACCCTTGATAAATTCATACCTGCGGACCGCAACACCACCGCAATCAAAAATTTCCATTTTTGGAATTTTAATCGGCGATATCAGACGTAATGCATCGGTTATGCGTTTTTCACGCTTTGCAACATCCCACCCGTCTTGACCACGAATAGGAAATTTAAAGACATATTTATCATCCAGCGTGATTACAAAATTAACCCCACGCCATCCGTATGTTCGCCGTATCTGCGAATGTCTCTGTGTACTAAAAGATTTTGCAAAACGAATCCATTTTCTGATTGGATTTGTCATTTCCAAACGCAACATTGCACGTCTACGACGGTTTGGGATAAATGCACATAAGATATTTGCAAAAAATTTTTTTATGATTTTCATGATTTTTTTACCCGCTTTACATCATTGAAATAAAGTTTTGAATATTCATCCATAACATCAACACCCATATAACAATATCCACGTTTTTCCCATGTCCGCGTAGCAACACGCAGTGCGGGTAGAAAACTCTGGAAACAGGTATCTTCCCAATCGATAAAATATGTTATATTAAAATTATCATCCAACAGAAAGTTTTGCCAAATATCGCCCTGGAACCAACCATATAAATATCCGGGCTTGTCGTTTTTATTTGGTTTCAAATCACGGATTTCAACCGGATCTGATTTTCCAATGACATATATCATATTTGCGATTTGTTTGGTTATTTTGTCACGGTGTGCCGCAATATCGCGTGGACTAACATCAGACAGCAATATCCCATGTGCAAATTCATAACGCCGCACGGTAATTCCATTATATTGAATTATATCCATCATTGGAATTTTAATGGGCGATATTGGACGCAATGCATCAGTTATGCGTTTTTCACGTTCTGAAATATCACGGCCATCGGACATAAGTGGAAATTTGAATACATATTTATCATTTAAAATCACAACAAAATTTTTGCACCCACGCCCCACCCTGGTTTTTATATCACATTTTTTCATATTACGTGCGTAATGGCGGACAAATTTTACATAGTCAAACACACACGGGTAACGAACCATTACACGCAGCTTGTCCCGAAAAGTCTTGTTCGGAATAAAGGCACAAATAAAATTAGACATAAAATGTCGCATACAAATAACCCTTGGTTTATCGTATGTGATGTTAAGACTTTTTTCTCAAATATGCAAATAATAAAAACTTTTGCCCTATTTGTCGAACAGACCTGTTTTGCGTGCTACATCCCACCAGTATTCAGAAAATACCGGTTTAACCCCATCCGACCAAGGCTTTACATAATCAGAATAATGCAAACAAACCAAATTATGTTTCAAATCATCAATTTGAACCGGCGGATACATTTTGAATATGCGTGAACCGTGGGAAATCTGGAAATTATAACGCAACGGCAAAAACGCAATTCTGCCACGCAGGGTGTAATTTAATACATCCTGGTCAGGGTTATAATAATCATTTTCCTGGGACGTGCGAATCCATTTATCATAAATTTTTTCTTTACGAATTTTGTCCAAGTCCATCAACAAAAATCCGGAATTAATATACCCATCAGGCCTTGTAGGCACAGCCGCAATAACATTTTTACCCAAATCGTATTCAAAAACATCGATTAAGTCGTTAAAAAATATCATATCCAAATCAGCATAAATGATACGGGAAACATTTGGTAATAATTTCGGCAACATTAAACGATACCACATAGCCACCGGCCATTGGCGGCGATTAGATTTATCAAAATCATGATTACCATGGATAAAATGCACCGATGATTTAGCAGGCTTTATAACATTACGTATCATATCACAGATATTTTTATCAACATCTTCACCAATTATGCAATATATGTCATAATCACACCGACCATCCGATGCCAACAACAGAGATTTTATTGTAACCGCCGCCATTTTTGCACCACGTGCATCAAAACAGAACGCCAATGGAATTTTTGTTGAATATTTTATACGTGGCAAACGGGTTTGACCGGTTGTATCAATTAAACCCTTGTACCGAATTTTGTCACGGTTTAAACGCCGCTGGGGGCGTGTTTTACCGAAACACCCCGCAACACCCGCAGCAAAAGAACGAAAGAATCCATATTTATACATAAAAACCCTTTTTATTTATCTAAAATAAACATAATCTAAAACAATAAAAAAAGCAACATAATTGCATATAAACACATATTGCTTTACATTTTCAAGTTTTAAGAATAATATTCTTGTACACTGCAAAATATAAAAGGAAGCAGAACATATATGATATATAAAATACCTTTTTACATCGGAATGATTGTATCTTGGCTTATCCCTGGCCGGAACCAGCGGCGGCTGGTTCGCGGTAACATCAATGTGTTCTTTTATTATATTGCGATTGCAAGATTTATAAAAAAAACATACAACGAAAAAACCAAAACTATTCGTTTTGTCCGCCAAGTTAGCACTAACCGTATGACCTGTGTAGTTAATAACAGATATTATGTCAAAGTATTCCGTGACGTTTCTGTTTCGCAATTGAATGATTATAAATTTTTGTTGGATTTTATTAGACCGTATCTGGACATAAATATACCGGAAATTTTCGTTGCAAAACATATACCCATGTACACGGCGGATAAATTACCAGGCAAAGATTTACGTTATCTGAATAAAGATACGGTTATAAAACACGAAGCAAAAATCAAGTCCCAGATTTTAAAAATGATTAATGACATGCAAAATATACCTCTTCGTCTGATTCCGAATAAAGAACGATTTTTATCTGGATTGCAATCAGATCACAAAAACAAACAGACACAAATCACCAAAAACTCGGTATTGGCACACCTGGATTTGAACGCAAGTAATTTTTTATTGGATGATAAGTTCAATGTTATTAGTGTATTGGATTGGGATTCTGTACAAATTGTTCCTAATGCAAATATTGACCCTGATAATTTTTTAAACTTGTGGTCGATATATAAAAATTCAAAAACAGTCAAACCATAATTTTTTTGTATTTTATATCGAAATAATAAATATAAAAAACCGCCGTTATGGCGGTTTGTTTATTTATTATCGGAAATCGTCCGTGGATTACAATATTTTATACACTCATCACGTGTCATACCGCCAGCCAGAGTCTCTATACCATTAGAACAAATATAATCCTTGGCACCAACATGTCCGGCACAAAACATTTCGTTATATTTGATACCAGTATAAAGATCTTTGACCCGCAGCATTCCTGTTGCATCTGTTGAAAACGTATCACAGGTCATTCCTGCACCGGTTTGGCTAAGGCCACTGTAATACCATAGTGCATTGTTATTTTGGTCACAACCAATTGCAAGTTTATCACAAGACCAACCTGTCGATTTACCTGTAAAAACTACTTCGTTATTACGCCAATCACAATACATTGTTGGTAATAGTTCGCAATGTATATCTTTTTGACCACCATCAACATAAACGAAACCATCTATGCATTTTTCATCTTTGGTCCAATCACACGAAACACTGGTTCCGGCATAGTAACCATGTTTATTACATAAATCGCGATGGTCACATGCGATACCCGTGGATAACCCGTTAATTGTATAAACATCTTTGTCGCTGCATTCTAATGATTCACAGGCATAAAAAACGACTTCTTTTCCAAGGGGTTCCATACGAATATAATCAGGTTTATCAATTTCATCATAACAACGCAGTTTTTTAACATCACCGCATTTGATACCCCAATCGTTACCCTGAACCCAAACGGTTCCTGTGGACTGATTACAATACAGGTCAGAATAATAGTTGTTTTGGATTGTTGGATCGGACTCACATGGTATATATGTTGTTTTACCGTTTATCACATAAATCCCACTTTCACATTTTACTTTATCACAATTGCCAATTCCTGTCCCATTTCCATTAACAAATATTTCCTGCTTTTCATTACATGACAAATTAATATCTTTGCATTCAGTC
>CACYQE010000021.1 GCA_902776515.1 uncultured Pseudomonadota bacterium | reverse complement strand
TAATCTTGTAATTATTCAAAACGATAAATCCGAACGTAACTTGTAGAACTTGTCCCTGTCGAACCAGAACCGCCCGCAGCACCATTTAAATCAACATAACCAGATGATTTTGCACAAACGGCACCACCGCCACCGCCACCATAAGACACCAAAGACGTAACACCACAGCTGTATGAAACATTATTGCCCCCACTTCCACCGCTTTTCTCTGATGTAGTTCGATGAGCATTACCACCACCACCAGCCGCACTTGCCGTAGCATTACTGCCAGCATCAGCAGTATATGTAAGAAATAATAATGCAGTCCCCGTAGCACTTGTTCCACCATTTCCAGACACAGCACCACCGCCACCGCCGCCACAAACAAAGAAACTGTTATTCATCGATGCGTTTACCATACCATTTGTACCGTTTCCACCCCCAGATACATTTCCACCACCCCCAGCACCACAATTTTTATTATTGCCATTATAATCATACCCAGAGCCACCACTTCCACCGGCACCACCATTAGAAACCAGTATAGTATTCCCCATCGCAAACAAACTGGGAACACCACTGGCACCACCACCACCACCGGAACGAACTTTTCCTCTTTCCTCTGAATCATCACCATTATTACCGTCACCCCCACGAAAAACAGAAACGTTTGTTGTTTCAGTTACTTCAAAACATTCATGTTTAACATCGTTGGATGCCACACCAGAGCCGGAATTGCTGCCACCATCACCGCCACGCCCACCCAAAACATCGACACAATAAAACCCCTTGGGTAATTGAACAGATTTACAATTATTAAAACTTGTTTCTTCGTAAAACAATTCAAAACCACCGGCTGAATACACCCTGTTATTATATTCTACCCGCAAACCATGTTCATAACCATTGTCTTCGTGCAAATCAATATAATAAGTTTGAGGATTACCATCAAATCCCACGCACAAAGATGGCGATGTTCGTTTATCTGTATGAGTTTTAAACCCAAAATCCCCCACATGTAAAATAAATTCATTTGCAGCAAACGCTATTTTGTGTAAACCGCCACACACCGACAAAATCAGTGCAACACAAAAAGATAAAAATTTAAAACTTTTGCTTATTTTCCGCCCCTGCAATCAACAACACTGACATGATACAAAAATCCCCGATAAAAGTTCAAGTTTTTTTTCTTAGCGATACACACAAATATTATAAAATTAACGTTTTCTTTGTATGTTTATTCTAATAAAGTTTTGCAAATCACACGCATCAGAACAAATGTTTGTGATACCTGATTGCTGGGCCAAATTCAAAATATCGTCAAAATGATTTCCAATTTGTGATACCTTATGAGCATCGTCACTAATAATAACAGGCACACCTGTTTTTGATATTGATTCAAATGTCTTCAATCGACTGGATACTGGGTAATTTCCATTTTTTATCAACGAAGTATTCAACTCTATTGGGATACCCATTAACGAAAATCTTTTTAATACGTAATTTTCCATTCTGTCGTCATTCAGGCCAAGTTTTTGCGGCAGATTAAAATGTGCAAAAAAAGAAATGTTAAACTTTATCTGGTGCATAATTAAATCAACAAAGCCATAATCAAATTGTTGATAGTAAGTGCGCAATAATTGTCCGCTTTCTTGTTCAGGTGCGTTCTTTATATCGTGAATATTCAAAACACTGTTGTTTGTCCATTCTAAAAAATGCCTTGCACCAATAACATAATCAGGCTGCAAAATACGCACGGCATGATTGACATTATCAGCCCAGCCTGGGTAATTAAACAAATCCATTTCCATTCCGCACAATAATTTTATATTTTTATACTTAAATTGCAACGCCCTAACCTGTTGATAATGAGGTATAAAACGTGCCAGAACTTCATCAACGGTTTCGCTGTATATATTGGCATAACCGCCAGTTTCAGCGTATTTATACATTCTGGATTGTTTTATATAGGGATGAACAATAAAATGGTTTGAAAAGCCCAAAACACTAAACCCCAATTGAATGGCACGATTAACCATTTCTTCAACAGAATTTTGGCCATCAAAACCAATAGTATGAGTATGCAAAGAATAGTTAACTTTATTCGCAATCAAAATAAATCCCTTTTTGATATATAAAGATTATTAATCCGTTTAAAAAATGTCAACCAAAGAAATATAACTTGCATTTATTAAAAAAACATATATAATTCCTGTCATATTCGGGGCGTAGCTCAGTCTGGTAGAGTGCTTGCTTTGGGAGCAAGATGTCGTAGGTTCGAATCCTGTCGCCCCGACCATAAAATTCAAATCGGCCTTGTGCCGATTTTAATTTTATCTCGTGGGTATAACGGTTCGATACATCGCAACGTAGTTGCCAAGGTTCGACAACACGTAGATTTTGGAAGCATAAGTGCACCAAAATCGTTACGGTTGCCCCGCAGGCATTTATGCCGAGGGATTCCTGTCGCCCCGACCATAAAATTCAAATCGGCGTTTTGCCGATTTTAATTTTATCGTGGGCATAACGGATTGAACATCGCAACGAAGTTGCCAGGTTCGACTATGAGTAAGCGAAAACGAGCTTTGCGAAGTTTGAGCACTAACGAATGCGGCACAGGCATTTATGCCGAGCCAATCCTGTCTTTTATTTATTGTATATCGAGGCAAAAGTCGCCCCAACAACATTCCATAAAATTCAAATCGACTTTATATCGATTTGAATTTATCCCCCTTGCCTTTTATAAAAAAATCACCATATTATTAACACAGGATAACCAAAGGAGAAAACTATGAAAAAAGCATTGGTTGCATACTTTTCTGCGACCGAAACAACACGCGGATTGGCAGAAAGATTAGCAAAATCTATTGATGCAGATTTATTCGAAATTGTTCCAAAACAAAAATATTCCGATGCTGATTTAGATTGGACCAAAAAAACCAGTCGTTCTTCAATTGAAATGAATGATTCAAAATGTCGTCCTGAAATCGCAAAGAAAATTGACGACCCTTCACAATACGATGTTATTTTTGTTGGATTCCCAATATGGTGGTATCGTGAACCATCCATCATAGACACTTTTGTCGAATCGTATGATTTTCACAACGTAACTATCGTTCCTTTTGCTACATCCGGTGGCAGCGGTATTGGCGATGCAGACAAAAACATCCGCAAACTGGCCCCCGCGGCGGAAGTAGCATCAGGCAAAGTTTTTTCAACTGCTGAATCCGAACCAGGATTAAAAAAATGGGCTATGAAATGGTTATCAAAAACGCCGTAACAAATACGGCGTTTTTTTTTGTTGTGTTGACTTGTGTTTTTTTTCTAAAATATCAGGTATGAGGAAGGTATTATCATTTTTCTTGATGGTTATATTCGCAACAAACACCGCAACAGCCGCCACAAACAAGCGGCCGGCGATTAACGCATCAAAATATGTAAACCAAGAATCTTATGCATATATGTACCCATATTTATCAAATAAAATGCGGACAGAATTGAATCCCGGGGTAACGGTTTCCCAAACCAACAATCCAATTGATGTATTGGTCCGAACAAAACAAATGTCCGAACCACGCCGTGTCGTTCCACGTAAAACCACGTCTTCTGCAACTGCACGCAGTGCAACAACCACCGTATCAACTGGTCGCGGTGCAACCACACAAACAACCACCAACAAACGCCGTGTCGTTCCACGCAGTGCCACAACAACCAACACAATCGTCCGGGCAACTGTTCCCAACCAACGTGCACGCGGCACAACAACTGTTGCAGAAAAAGAATCTGTTTCTACATCACGCTGTCTGGCGGATTATACTGAATGTATGAACGGGTATTGTGAACGTGAAAACACATATTATAACCGCTGTTATTGCAGTTCGAAATTAGCCCAAATAGATTCACAATATCAGCCACAAATAACCAGTTTAATTAATGAAATTATTCGTTTGCAAAATGGTGGCGGCACATGGACCGCCGAAGAAATGAATGAATATTGGATGTCACGTATTGGCCAATATACCGGCGAAAATTCATTTGAAAATTTGGAAGATGCACTGAATATTGATTGGGCAACCACCGAAAATCGTGCACGCGGGCAACAAGCTTTTATTACCGGCCACACATATTGTTCACAACATCTGCGTGCATGTGCCCCAATGGCATCAAATCTGCGTGATGCCTATCGTTCACAAATTTCACGCGATTGTCAATCTTATGAAAACAGGTTAAACAGAATAAAAACCGCTGCCGAGAGTCTTGTTCAATATTACAGTGAATAACCCTATTATCGTAATTCTTCGCACATTAAATTGTGCCTATATATATTTCGTGCCAAATCATCACTGATATTATCCCAATCGGTTGCATGCCCATAAATTGGTTCACACATACACCATGATTTAGTCTGCGATGGTATATTTGGTGTGCAAGATATGACGAATATCATCAACCCCAGTATTAAAACTTTTTTCATTTATGTGCCTTTTGGTTTCTAAAACTTTATAAACTTGCTGAATTTGATTTTTGGTCGTTTTTGCCGCACATTTGGCTGTGGCTATTCGACCGCCCGCCCAGAAAGCCCCACAAACGACCAACAACCCACACATAAAAATATAAATTTTTGACATAACAGTTTCCCATGAAAAAACGCACCAAATGGTGCGTTTCTTGTTTTTCTTGGTTTTCTTTATTGATTCATTGAATTAAAGAAATCCGTATTAGTTTTTGTTACACGTAATTTATCCAGCAAGAATTCCATAGCCTCTAGCGTTCCCATTGGATTGATAATTCTGCGTAACACATACATCTTTGACAATGTATCTTTACCGACCAACAAGTCTTCTTTACGGGTTCCAGATTTTGTAATATCAATTGCCGGATAAACACGTTTATCAGATAATTTACGGTCCAAGATAATTTCACTGTTACCTGTTCCTTTGAATTCTTCGAAAATAACTTCGTCCATTTTTGACCCTGTATCAACCAAAGCGGTCGCAATAATCGTCAAACTGCCCCCGCCTTCGATATTACGTGCGGCCCCAAAGAAACGCTTTGGACGTTGCAAAGCATACGCATCAACACCACCGGTTAAAACCTTACCACTGGATGGAACAACCGTATTATATGCACGCCCCAAACGAGTGATAGAATCTAACAAAATGACAACATCTTGCCCTGCTTCGACCAAACGTTTTGCTTTTTCAATAACCATCTCGGCAACCTGGATATGACGTGTTGCAGGTTCATCAAATGTGGAAGAAATAACTTCGCCCTTGACACTGCGTTGCATATCTGTAACTTCTTCGGGACGTTCATCAATCAGCAAAACAATCAGTTTTACATCAGGATAATTAGTCGCAATTGAATGAGCAATATTTTGCAACATAACCGTCTTACCGGTCCGTGGCGGTGCAACAATCAATGAACGCTGACCACGACCAGTCGGCGAAATCAAATCAATTACACGTGCCGACAAACTGCGACCTTTTTCAGTATCACCTTCAACCTCCATTTTCAATTGCTCATCAGGATACAACGGTGTCATATCATCAAAGGACACACGGTGACGCAACTTTTCAGGATCATCCCCATTTGCACGCTCAATTGTTTCCAACGCAAAATAGCGTTCAGATTCATTCTGTGGTGCCTGAATTTGCCCTTCGATATAATCGCCAGTTTTCAAACCATATTTTTTAATTAACGCGGGCGAAACATACAAATCATCCGGGCCGGCCAAATAGTTACTTTCCGGTGCACGCAAGAATCCGAAACCATCCTGCATACGTTCCAAAACACCATCACCAATCAATGTAATTTTTTTATCCGCGGCAAAACCACGCATAACCGCGAAACGCAGTTGCTGAACATTTAATTGCGATGGGTTTTCGATTCCCATTTCTTCCGCCATTTTCAACAGTTGTTGGGGCGATTTAGCCTTGATTTCATTTATATGCATAAAAAATCCTTTTTTGGAAATATTAACAGCACAGAACGTGCCATCCCTGCCTTTTTTTGCAACCTTATTATAATACATTTTTAATAAAAAGTCAAGATTTGGTTTTTTCTTGCTTTTTATTATATTTATTGCTTGAATTATGATATATAAAACAAAAAAGGAAGTGAAAATGGCAGGAAGCATCAATAAAGTCATTTTGGTCGGCAATGTCGGTCAAGATCCCCAAGTAAGAACTATGCAAAGTGGTCAAAAAGTGGTCAGTTTTTCACTGGCAACATCTGACCGTTGGCGTGACCGCCAAACAGGCGAACAAAAAGAACAAACCGAATGGCATCGCATTGTTATCTTTAATCCGAATTTGGTTGAAGTTGCGGAACGTATGTTACAAAAAGGAACAAAACTTTATATTGAAGGTTCCCTGCGGACACGTAAATGGCAAAATCAACAGGGTGTTGATACATACACGACCGAAATCACATTGAATCAATTTTCCGGCACAATGGTTATTTTGGGTGGTGCCAAGTCGGTTGAATCAGGGACAATGGGTTCGGCACCCGCGGCGGCACCTGCACCGGCTGAAGAAATTTCTATTTCTGAAATTGGTGACGATATCCCATTTTAAAAAATGTTTAACAGAACCGTCCAAATGGGCGGTTTTTTTATACATAAAATTGCATTTTTTTGTTCTTTTTTTATTTTAAACTTGCTATATTATCCGCACAGAAAAGGAAACAGTAAGCGTAAGGAGAAAAATATGTTTCAAATTGAAAAAATTCATGCCCGTCAGATTATGGATTCACGCGGAAATCCAACAATTGAATGTGATATTACACTGGATGGTGGTGCAATGGGACGTGCCGCTGTTCCATCCGGGGCCAGTACCGGTTCTTTTGAAGCGTTGGAATTGCGTGATGGTGGCGATGCATATATGGGCAAAGGCGTATCACGTGCGGTAAAAAATGTTAATGAAATTATTGCCCCGGTGTTACTGGGAATGGATGCATCGGCCCAGGTTGAACTGGACGAAAAAATGTTGGCACTGGACGGCACGCCGAACAAAGATAAATTAGGTGCGAATGCGATATTGGCTGTATCTTTGGCATTGGCACACGCGGTTGCAAATCAAAAGAAAATTCCACTGTATAAATACTTGGCGGATTTATATGGCAATGCGACACCAAACACCCTGCCCCGTCCAATGATGAACATCATCAACGGTGGTGCACATGCGGATAATGGTTTGGATGCCCAGGAATTTATGATTATTCCAAATGGGGCCAAAAACGAAGAAATGGCCATTCGTATGGGGTCCGAAGTTTTCCACCATTTGAAAAAGATTTTAAAGAACGGCGGCAATTCAACGAACGTTGGTGACGAAGGTGGTTTTGCACCGAACTTTAATTCTTGTGCCGAAGCATTAGATACAATTATCGCGGCAATCAAAGATGCTGGATATATCCCTGGCGACCAGGTTTCAATTGGTTTGGATGTCGCATCTTCTGAATTTTATGCCAATGGTGTTTATAGTTTTGAAGGCAAAAAATTATCATCTGATGAAATGATTTCTTTCTATGTTGATTTAATCGCCAAATATCCAATTATTTCAATAGAAGATGCTCTGGCCGAAGAAGATTGGGACGGATGGAAAAAATTAACCGAAACAATCGGCACAAAATGTCAATTGGTTGGTGACGATTTGTTCGTTACAAATCCGATTCGTTTGAAACGCGGTATTGATGCCGGTGTTGCAAATGCAATTCTTATCAAAGTGAACCAAATTGGCAGTTTAACCGAAACATTACGTGCGATTAAAATGGCCCAGGATGCAAAATATGGTGTTGTTATTTCCCACCGCAGTGGTGAAACCGAAGACACAACAATTGCTGATTTAGCGGTTGCGACAAATGCGGGTCAAATCAAAACCGGTTCAATGTCACGAACCGACCGTATGGCAAAATACAACCAATTATTACGCATTGAAGAAGAATTGGGAACAAACGCCAAATACGGGATGTAAAACAATGCAAAATTGTATTGATGTGATTTTAATAAAACACATTATCGCATCGGTTGTGCTGGGGTGCATTATTTTGGCCCCGGCATACCTTGCGGTTAAAACCCAGAAAGGCAAAACCGATGCCATGCGTATCAGATTGGCATCATGGCTGTTTGGTTGGACAATAATTGGTTGGTTTTTGGCGTTGTTTTGGGCAATCAAAAAGTAAATTTATTTTGATTTTAGTGTATTGACAAATTGTTAAGCGAATTGCTGCCTGCACCAAATCCTGGGGTGGATGTTGGATTGTATTTTATGTGCGGTGTTGTGTTGCTGATACCGATACCTGCCCCAATACCATTCATTAGCGATATTGTATTTACTGGGTTTTGGCTAGTTGTTAGCCCCCCCGAGTTTATGGCGGTGCTAACCGTCGTTACACCCATATGATATGTATTAAAGCTATTATTGCATTTACAATCTTCGTTACTTGAGGCATAAACATAGTCAAATTGAACATTATATTTTAAAATACTACTGAACTGATTACGAATTAATGATGCCACAGAAGAATCCGCCTGTTTTATACCATCATTCATTGGGTCAGAGGAACAAAAATAATTACTACCTCTTGTACCATACAAACTAGAATATGCTTTTAAACCCTTTCCGCTTTTCATCTCGCCTTTTTCAAAAACAAAAACATCACTGCACGAAGAACCTATATTGGTGTAAGAGTCGTAATTCAAATTTGATAAATCATTATTGCTGCTGTTTTTTAATAAATCACAATCGCCATCGGCACACTCTTCTGCGGCTTTATTACGTTTGGCCAATGCAACATTACCCGCGACACCCGCCGCAGTAAGTCCCAACGTGGAAATTCCCGCAATTTTAAAACCATCAACCTTGGCGGCACATTGTTCCAACGCGGCATATTCCTCGCGTTTTTCACGCAACAGTGCCTTGACACGCGGACTGACATACGCAACCGCAAAATCAGTCGTTGCAAAAATCGCACACAATCCAAAAACAACCGCTTTTACCCCAAACATCTTAATTTCCCCCAATGAAATTCTTTAAACCTTCACCAAATTTTTTATTGCCGTTTCCATTTTTTAACGCCTTTTTGACGGCATCCCATTGTTCATCACCCATAGCTTCTTTATTTTTTTGTAACTTTTTATTTTGAATAATCGCCGCAACACCGGTTGCAACAACACCGGCACCACCGACCGCGGTCGCCGCAATCCACCCCTTGCGTTGTTTTTCACATTCCTCACGCTTGGCACGTATATCGGCAATATCGGCCTCTAACTTGGCAATAACAACCGATTCGTCCATCCCGGACATATCAAAATCATCAAACTCACCATCCATGGTGCCACCACCAACCGATACCGCACCACCAGACGATGCAATAGCCTTGGATCCAACTTTGATTGCCGCATTCGCAGAACACGCCACAAACGTTGCACAAAACATAAAAACAAATAATCTGTTATAAAACAACTATCCACCCCCACACTACTTGATATGTGACATTATACCACAAAAACAGCCCATAACAAAATAAAAAATAGTGGAAAGTGGTTAGTGTATGTGGTTTGTGGTTGGTGGTTAGTGATTAGTGAACCGTCACCCCGGCGTAGGCCGGGGTCTCGGTCGGCTTTGTCGCGGTTCCATCCCCTTCTTTTCCAAAGAAGGGGTGGCGGGCAACACCCGCCGGGGTAATTTGGTGCCGAATAGTTCGTTGTAGTTTATTCTCAGGCGGTTATAACGAGATACCGGCCTACGCCGGTATGACGACTGTTTTTCCTTTCTCCGTCACCCCGATGAAAATCGGGGTCTCGGTCGACTTTGTCGCGGTTCCATCCCCTTCTTTTCCAAAGAGGGGGATGGCAATGCCGGTATGACGGTTCACTAACCGCATACACTAACTACAAAAAAAGGACGATTGCATCAGCCGCAATCGTCCCTTTAAAAGGAATACAAATCAAAAAACACTATTTAACGGTATTCGGATTTTGACCCGCCGCCGTGAAAGAACAGCCACGCTTTGCCAATTCCGCCGCTATTTTTACAACATTATCACTCCCCGTCATGAACCCCAGTTTTTTGCTTGCATTTTTAAAAACATTATCCATATTCAACACCTCTTTCAAAGCATCTCTCTGGTTTCGTGAGTTTATTATATACTAACAAAAACTTTTGTCAAGTATATAATTCCCCACCTGCCCCAGAATTACATTACGTTTACCAAAATATCATCATCGTCACCCATCGAACAATCATCACCATCACATGGTTCTTCGTATTCTTCGACAGTAACTATTGGTGCGGCCCCCATTTTCGCAGGTTCCGTAAAAGAAGTTTCCTTGACAACGCGAACACGACGATTTTCCGCATTTGGCGTTCCGTCCGGCGTTGGGACCTTTAAATCTTCTTCCCCGGCCGACACCGCAACAATCTGACTTGACGGAATACCATAATTAATCAACATCTTTTGAACAGCCTCGGCACGACGACCACCCAACGCATAATTGTAACTCTTGCTGCCCGATGTATCGGTATGCCCAACAACAGAAACCTTGATATTCTTGTTATTTTGTGTCGCATCAACCAACTTTCTTATCAAATCTTCATATTCAGGTTTTATTGTTGCCTTGTTGAAATCGAATCGAATTTCGAACACCTCTTCCATAACATGTTGTTTTGGTTCCAATGGAATTTGTTGAACTTTGATAACAGTGGTTTCTTCGGGACCCGCAGGTTTGTTTTTCATATTATCCAAACGAGCGTTAATCGCCGCCAATTCCTGACGCATAGCCATCATCATATCGATAAATTCTTGACGGGTAACGAAATCTTCCCCAATCGTTGCCGGTTCGGATTTCGACTCACAATTGCATTCCTTGTCCGATTCGTTATCGCAACCACATGCGGCCCCACTGCCCGCAACAATACTTTCGTCATTATTATTAACGTTATGACTGTTCGTAACGGTTTTGTCACCACCATAAATGTTTTGATTAAACACCATCGGTTGAACAGGTTCCGGATTAATCAAACGTTCCGGAATATTCACATTGTTTACAACAATTATACCATCACGAGTATTATCAACACGATGCAACGCATTCATTTTTTCGGTTTCAGGATAAAAATTCCCAACCGTCTTTTTGATACTAATTTTTTCAGCCGCAACATCTTTGTCCGCCCCTTTGAAACCACGGGCTGTTTTTTCACTGCGGCGTTCAACCTTGCCGTTGCTGCAACTGCGTAAAACCTTCATCGCATCGTTAAAGCGTGTCCGACATTCTTCGGCTGTTTCCATTTGACCAGACGAATACGCAGACAACCAGCAATCATATTTAGCCTGTAATTCTGCGGCAATTTCCGGATGAGCATCACTTGCATCATTCTTGAATTCTTCTATCATTTCATTATAAGCCGTTGACAATTCGTATGCAACCTGATCATCAGCCACCGTCCAATTGTTTAAACTTTCTGGGAAAGGAACCTCTCCTGAAAAAGCAGCAACAGCCTTTTGTGCAAATAATTCGCCAATTTCGGGATAACCACTGGTCCGTGCATTATATATAGTAACATCCAACTGTTCCACATAATCAACAGTTGGTGTTGCAATATCGCCATTTGCGACAAAATCACCATCGTTTCCAGATTTTGCACACGCAGCCAACGACAAAACCGCCGTCATAGCCAACATACGTGAAATAACCAAAACGGATACATTTGATTGCTTTTTCATAAAAAATCCTTTCTCTTACCTTATGTCCCCTATTATACGTTTTTTACGCATTTTAGTAAAGCGAAAAAACATAAACATTATCTGTTCAATAAAGAGCCCGCTATTTCAGACAAACCACCAATGTTTTGTTGCACCCCTGATTTGTTCATCATGGTGCTGACCGCCTCCATAGCACTAACACTGTTTGTCGGCTGACCAACCGAGTTAATTGTATTTTTAACCAGGCCACTCATTGTTTCCATACGTTTTGCCGCAATTTTCTTTGGCGAACATTTGTCAGCCTTTTCCTTCAACGAACTACGCTGTTTTGACTCGGACTTTGTGTAATCAGAATCCCGGCTAAAATCAGCCTCTACCATGTCAAACAACGTCCACAGGTTTGTTATCTTTTTTCTGTTATTAGAATTACACGATGACAACGAATCGCCCGTGGTGCAATACTCAACAACCGCGGCTTTTGGATATCCGTCCCAAATAGCCGAACTGTTAGAAGTCGTTGGAAAAGAATCGTAACATATCAACGAAGCATCATCCAAAGATGAAACATTATTGCGAACGGTACTTTCATACGAATCCACACCGGTACATTTATTCATTCTGCCTGTCTCAAAAGGATTCTGGCCGCCGGCAATTGCCCATTCTTTTATCATTTCGTTAACAAAATTAATTTCACTGCTGGACGGTTCACATTCCG
This sequence comes from uncultured Pseudomonadota bacterium, assembly GCA_902776515.1. Lineage (GTDB taxonomy): Bacteria > Pseudomonadota > Alphaproteobacteria > Rs-D84 > Rs-D84 > Enterousia. Next base: position 9,203 of record CACYQE010000021.1, on the reverse strand, counting down.
CAGTTAATTGTTGTTGTGTATTTTTAAATTCACTGACGGTTGCCATTAAATTCATCGCCATTGGCAGCAAACTGTTTCCGATGGATGTTTTTGTGGTGGCCTCTTTATTAACCGCCACAGACGATGCTTTTTTAGGTGTAAAATTCGTAATGGCCGCAAAAGCCCCGGAACACAAGCCACACACCAATATAACAAGAAAAAAAGTGTTTATTTTTCTCATAAATAACTCTCTCTGAGAAAGATTATAACATAAAAATCAAAAATGAACAAACATAAAAAATTGCTTTTTCTTTTATAGCAAGTTAATATGTATACTAAATGAAGCAAGATAAACGTAATTTTATAATAATCAGCAAACACAAACGCTGGCAACGTCTGTGGCAATTCTTTTTCACAGGTTGGGGACTGATTATGGTGGCGGCATTGGTCGCGGGGGCACTTTTTACCAAACAATTATTGTGGTCGCCCGTATCCGCAATAAATATGACTGATGTTGTTAGTAACCAATTTAAAATGACAAACGCACTTTTTATGGGAACGGATGTACACGGTGAACCATTCAAAATTCACGCCAAAACAGGTCGTCAAGAATATAACAGGCCTGATATTATTTTATTGGAATCACTTTCCGGGTATGCAACCCAAATCAAAAACAACCAAAAAAACACATATAACTTTTCTGCGAATCGCGGCGAATATAATCTTAAAACCAAAACTGTAACACTTTATGGAAACGTAAAAATTAAAACCAGTGACAACAAGGAACTTCATTCAAACGAATTGGTGGTAAGGCTATGAAACAATCTGTATTAAAAATAGAACATCTGTCAAAATCGTATGGAAAACGCGTAGTTTTGCGTGATATATCAATGATTGCACGCCAAGGTGAATCTGTTGGGCTATTGGGCCCAAACGGTGCCGGTAAAACAACCGCTTTTTATTGTATAACCGGCCAATTAAAGCCAACTGGTGGTCAAATATTTTTAAATTCCCAGGATATAACCAAACTGCCCTTCTATCAGCGTGCACGTTTGCATATCGGCTATTTGCCCCAAGAAAACAGTGTATTCCGCGGTCTTAGCGTTGAACAAAATATTATGGCCATTTTGGAAGTTGTTGAACCGGACAAGAAAAAACGAATCAATAAATTAAATTCATTACTGGAAGAATTTTCTATTTCTCATTTGCGTAATAGTCCTGCTACGTCTCTTTCGGGCGGTGAACGCAGACGTGTCGAAATCGCCCGTGCGTTGGCAAACGATCCGAAATTTATATTATTGGACGAACCTTTTGCAGGAATTGACCCTATCGCCGTTAATGAAATTCGTGAATTGGTGTCACAATTAAAAAACCGCGGTTTAGGCGTTATTATAACCGACCACAACGTCCGCGAAACACTGGGGATTACCGACCGCAGTTATGTCTTACACGATGGTCAGATTTTAAAGCACGGAACCAGTGAAGAAATTATACGTGATGAAATGGTCAAAAAAGTTTACTTGGGTAAAGATTTCACAATGTAGTTACAATATGCGACAAAAAAACGCCAAAACAGGCGTTTTTTATTTTTATTCATCTTCGGGGATTTCGTCTTCATCCTCTTCGATAGCATTCAAATCTATTTCCTTTGGAATTCCCAAAATGTCTTCTATTTTCTCAGAAGCCTCTTCAACCTCTATCTTGTGTAAAACGGCAAATTCCTGGGCCATACGTTCCAAAGCACGCAAATACAAACGACGTGCAGAAAAAGGCATTGTATCAGTTGCTGTTCTGCGTTGTAAATCACGTACAACCTCGGCCAATTTCATTGGATCGCCAGAATTGATGTTTTCTTCGTACTGGGCGGCACGACGTGCCCAAATCATACGCTTTGTTCCAGCCTTGCCTTTTGCGGATGCAATCGCCTCGTCCATCTTTTTTGATGAAATCAAGGGACGCAGACCAGAAACCTCGGCACGTTCCAGTGGAACACGTAATGTCATACGACTCTTTTCAAATTCAATAACCAACATTTTTATTTTTTGGTTACCGATAACCTGCTCTTCGGTCCGCACAAGTTTACCCACACCCTGGGTAGGATAAACAACATATTGTCCAGTTTTAAAATCTAGTTTCTTGCTCGGCATATCATAACTCTTTCATTGCCATTCTCTCGTCACGGGGACATTATAACACAAAAATATCAAAAAAACAAATTTTATGGGACAAAAAGTTATAAACCGATAATTTGCCCCACAAATAAAGATTTTATTGTCCTAACCCGGCCGGACTGAAACGCCCAACATTGTTAAACAATTCTTCCAAAGCGTTCAATTCTATTGCCGCCGGAATATCCGTTTCATCAGAATCCATCTTTATATCCGGTAAATCTTTATCATGTAAAACCTGGGTCTTGGTAATCAGCCCACCGTTTACCCACGCCAATAAAACAGTTTTATTATCGTATGTCAAAGGGAAAGGACCATGATAATTTTCATCCGCCCCATAATAAACCCAAACCTCGTCCCCATTAATCGTTTTAACCTGGGGCGAACCAATTTCATCTTCTAATTGAGCGGTCGTTTTTATTGCCGCAACCCTTGTTTCTAAATCATCAGGGAAAACATATCCACGATGCTTTGTTTGAAACGTGCAAGCGGTCAATACTAACATCAAAATGATAAATATTTTTTTCATTTAATCAGCCCTCAACTTCTTGTTTAATCTGTTTCAACATTTTAATTTGATAATCCGTTGAATCCAACAATCTTTTTGCATCCATACCAATTATTTCTGCTAATTCACAAATAAACCATTGTTTACGGTATTTAGAAAAATTACATAATTCCAAAAATCTTTGCACGGCCGACTTTCGTGACAACTTATATTTAACACGTATATGGTCTACAACCGCACGAACCCACAAATAAGACGATATATAAGACGGCTGAAAAGAACACGTTTTACCGGAAACAGTATCCGAAAAAGCCACAGATTCCAGTAATTCATTTGCAGTGTATATTTTATCCACTGATATCATCGCATCAAAATGTTCCGGAACACGTTTTTCATATTCCAACGCATACCAAGGAATTAATTCTGCAAAACCTTCACCCAACATCTGGCCTAAATTAAAGAAGTTGTTATGTATTAAATGTGCATATTCATGTATATGATTTACATGTCTTGCAATACTTACCTTTCCTTTGTTCAACAATAAATTTTGGCTGGTTCCATACGCACTGTTAAACCCATCAATATCGTACGAGGCAACTGGCCGTCCCCCACCGGTACGATTTGAATACGGATAATCTAACAGTTCAATAAAATCCTTGTCCGGGACAATATAGATATAGAACTTTGGTTTTGCATTTGCCGGATATTTCACACCCAAAGATTTTAATTCACGGATACATTTTTTATGCTCGGTCAACATTACATCATACAAACCCGCATCAAAATTTTTCGCCAGTTTTTTTGACATACGTGCATAAAAATTTCTGCCCAGGATTCGCAATTCAGATTTGTTTATATATTCCCGTAAAGCATCGTGTGGTTGTTTCATTGAACTATCCTTCGCCGTTTTCCTTTGGTGTATTAGCCTGAACCATCGCAAAGTGTGCAATATACTTTTTCAGCTGAGTCTTGTACTTGTTATTGTCCTTGGCATATTCGACCAGTTTATCGAAATTTGGATTTGCCGCACGTGCCGCACCAAAACGACTTTCTGTTTTCAAAAAGTCTTCCAACGGACTCAATGCATCAACATCAGAATCCATCATCAATGGGTTATGACCTTCGACAACCAAACGTGGGTCAAAACGATACAACGGCCATGCACCTGTTTGCACCATTTGTGTTTGATGTTCGGGACCATTTTGCAACGCGAATCCATGTGCGATACATGGTGCATACGCCAAAATTATGGACGGACCGTTAAAACTTTCTGCTTCACGGAACGCACGCATAGCCTGGCCAGGGTTTGCACCAAGTGCAATCTGTGCAACATAGGCACCAGACATCATCGCAATCATACCTAAATCTTTCTTTGCGTGATTTTTACCACCAATTGCAAACTTCATACTTGCCCCAAACGGTGTAGCCTTGGATTGTTGGCCGCCGGTATTAGAATAACCTTCGGTATCCAAAACCAAGATATTGACATTTTCGCCACTGTGCAGGACATGATCCAAACCACCGTATCCAATATCGTATGCCCAACCATCGCCGCCGACAATCCATACAGATTTTTGAACAATGTCGCCCAACATACTTTCCGCCAAACGTGCAGACGGGGATTTTATTGTCTTTAACTTCTTTGCTAAATCCTCTTTTATTTGACGTTGTTTTTCAATATCTGTTTCTGCGAACAAATCTTCAACATTTGGGATATTTAATTCAAACAACAGCCCCTTTAATACATCCCTACGCTGATTTAATGCGATACGCATACCCAAACCATATTCCGCATTATCTTCAAACAAGGAATTAGACCAAGCCGGCCCACGTCCATTTGCATCACATGTCCACGGCGTTGTCGGCAAATTCGCCCCATAAATAGACGAACAACCCGTTGCATTCGCAACAACCATGTGGTCACCAAACAAATGTGCCATCAATTTAATATAAGGCGTTTCACCACATCCCGCACACGCACCCGGGAATTCAAAATAATGTGGCAGTAATTCAATGTGCTTTGGTAAATTCAAATTCAGTTTTTCGCGTGGCACATCAGGTAATTTTACTGTTTCATCAAATACCTTTTGATTATCAGCAACATCCGCCATATTTTGCATAGATAATGCACCAACCGGACAATTCTTTACACACAAACCGCATCCGGTACAATCGGCCGGCGAAATGCTGATTGTGAAATACATATTTTGACCTAACTCTGGTGTCTTCATTGGCACCACAGTAATACCCTTGTTACGTGCTTCTTCTACTTGAGAATCTGTTAATGCCTTGATACGAATTGCCGCATGTGGACACAACATAGAACATTTGCCACACTGGATACATTTTGATAAATCACACGTTGCGACACGCGATGCAATTGCACGCTTTTCGTATTTAGACGTTCCAACCGGATATTGCCCTGCCCCGAATTCGCCATCAACCTTGAAACGCGATACAGGTATCGCATCACCACGCCCAGCCGCCATTTCACCAAGTGTCCCCGCAATAACACTTGGGGCATCGTGTGTCATGGCCGGCACAAAATCAGGTGCAAAATTCGATACCGAAGAAGGCATTTCATAACGCACCAAAAAGTCTTTTGCTTTATCCACGGCCGCCCAGTTAGCCTGGACCACATCCATTCCCTTCTTTTTATAGGTCTTTTCAATTGCCGCCTTGGCACTTTCCGCAGCAACAGACGGGTCAATAACCTTTGTTAAATTAAAGAAATTCAACATAATAAATGTGTTAATACGATTGCCCAAACCCAATTCCGCAGCCGCCGTATTCGCATCCAAGAAATACACATTCGCACGAAGACGCATTAAATGTTCCTGGGTTTCACGTGGCAAATTAGCAAACGCTACATCCGGTGCCATAGAGGTATTTATCATGACCGTTCCCCCGGCACGCAATCCACGAAACACATCAAAACGCCCAGCAATCATAAAGTTTGAAACACTAATAAAATCGGCAACTTCAACCAAATATTGACTTTTGATTGGTTTGTCAGAAAAACGGATATGCGAAGCCGTCAATCCACCAGATTTCTTTGAATCATAAACCGCATAAGATTGTGGATACAATTCAGAATTTTCACCGACAATTTTTACGATGTTTTTAACCGCACCAACGGTTCCGTCACTGCCAATTCCGTATAAAATAGCAGTTTTGAAATTTGGGTCTTCTATTGAAAAAGCCGGATCAGTTTTTAACGACAAACCGGTTAAATCGTCATCGATTCCAACAGTAAAATTATGATGTAACGTGCCAAGACGCATATTTTCGACAATTGCCTTGACATCACGCGGTTTAAATTCTTTTGACCCCAAACCATAACGCCCGCCAAATACGGAAATTTTATCCGACACAATAGATTTTACATCTTGGTATAACGGTTCACCAATGGCCCCTGGTTCCTTGGTTCGATCCAACACCGCGATTTGCTTTACGGTCTTTGGTAATGCCGCCAAAAACGCATCCACCGGGAAAGGACGATACAAATGAACCTTTAACAAACCAAAGCCCGCCGGCAAATGTTCCAACGTTTCTTCGATTGTTTCGCACGCAGACCCCATTGCGACAATAACATTTTCAGCATTTTTATCACCCCAATAATCAACCAGATTGTATTTCCGGCCGGTTAATTCGGCAAATTCATCCATACATTCTTGAACAATTTTAGGTGTATTTTCATACAAACTGTTTGCGGCTTCACGTCCCTGGAAATACACATCAGGGTTTTGGGCCGTTCCGCGAATCGCCGGATTATCAGGATTCAACCCACGTTTATGATATTCCGCAACCAGATTTTCAGGGATCATTTGACGCAACACTTCGTCCGGCACACGAATTAACCGCGATTCTTCGTGACTGGTGCGAAAACCGTCAAAGAAATGTAAAAACGGCACACGTGCCCGCAATGTTGCAGCATGTGCAATTGCCGCCATATCAGAAGCCTGTTGAACATTATGAGATGATAACAACGCGAATCCCGTTGAACGAACCGACATAACATCACTGTGATCGCCAAAAATTGATAAAGCATGTGTTGCCAACGCACGTGCGGCAACATGCATAACGAACGGCGTTTGTTCACCCGCAATTTTATACATATTTGGAATCATTAACAACAAACCCTGGGAAGCGGTAAAAGTTGTTGCCAACGTCCCCATTTGTAATGCACCGTGCATAGCACCGGCGGCACCACCTTCGGATTGCATTTCAATTATTTGTGGAATTGCACCCCATATATTTTTTTTATGCTGAAAAGACCATTCGTCCGCCAATTCACCCATGGTGCTGCTGGGGGTGATTGGATAAATTGCCGCAAAATCCACACAACGATAGGCAACATCAGCCGCCGCCCAGTTACCATCAACAATCAAATTAGCCATAATACACTTCCTTTGTTATTTTATATCGCACAATCATACCCCCAAACAAACATAAAGGTTCTTCGTCACCCCGGCGTAGGCCGGGGTCTTGTCAGACTTTGTCGTGGATTAGTCTCAGGCGGTAACGTGGAGATACCGGCTTTCGCCGGTATGACGATTCAATTTTTGCGGGACCCGATACGCCGGTATGATGAAGAATGGGATGGAACCGCGACAGAGCCGACCGAGACCCCGATTTTCATCGGGGTGACGATTCACTACCCACTAAACACTACCCACTAATTCAACCCGAACACCGCCTTCCGGAAAGACGGTATGTTCTGAACATTGTGCCCACATAGACTTGCACAAGATCTCTTACAAATATCGACATAAGTCTGATCATCTTTGAACACCCAAGATGAAGCCGATATATTTTTCGCACTATCATCATCCGGGATCCATGATGTCATTTTACAATAACAATACTGTCCATCACTTTTGGCAGAATCATAGTTTTTATCGGTTGTTTTTGCATAATCTCCACCGTCATCACCAGTACATGCACTTGTACCGTTCACAATGTAGTTATCAAACCGTACGCACCAATCCCCCTTATTGTTGACAGTGCATTTGTCGTAATTGCCGTCTTTTTCAAACCAGGGATCGCTGTCATCGTCTTCATTATTAATAACCTCACGATAACACAAGCGTCCAACACCTTCCTTTGATGCATCCAGTTTTATTGTGGTGGTTGTTGTTGTTGTAGTTGTGGTGGCGGTCGTTTCCGATGCTTCTTCTGCGGTTTTCTTTGTACATAATCCTTGTTTTATTTCATATTCTTCGCTTTCACACTCGGTGGCCGCACACGAACAATCCTTTATTTCTTGTTTTTTATCGTTCAGCCAACAACGTTTACTATCCCAACCGTCTGCTGCCTTTGTAAAAGTACGTCCAAGTTGTATATATTTGCCTTTATTCGCTTTCCATGGCAGGTCGCCAGATATACATTCTTTACCAATTATACGACCTTCAACTATAGTTTCTGTTGCTGTGTTATCCGCATCGATATCTACTTCCGCTTCCACATTTTCATTATTATTTGTTATTGTGGTTTCTGGTGTCTCTGGATTGTTATTCCCATTTGTTGCGGGTGGCGTTACCTTGTCTTTACACCCTTCATCCGTCCATTCTTTGGCCGGATTCTTGTCACATTCTTCTTTTTCACGGGCTTTGGCTTGTTGTTGTGAAAGTGTTTGTTCCGCACTCGTCAACTGGTTCGAAACATCTTCACGTTTATTGGACAGGGCAATATTACCAATCGTTCCAACCGCCGTCAGACCAATTGTTGATATACCGGCTATCTTAAAGCCCTTGACCTTTTTACCGCATTCTTCCAATGCCGCAATTTTTTGTTGCTTTTCTGCTATTAATTTTTGAATTTCGGGATTGTTTAAATCAGCACTAAATACTTCAAACGGAACCATCGTTCCAATAAATAACATTATTGCGGAAACGCATATCCGCGATATCAAGCCGCAAGGCTTATTACTCTCTCTCTCTCTCTCTCTCTCTCTAGGTTTCTGCGGGTTTCCGGCGTTTGTTTCATGTTCGACCTCTCCTGTTTTACTTATTTATTTGTGAATTCACTCTGTTTAATTCTTGCTTGTCCTGGCTTAACTTGCTTCCTTGGACAATAGCAGCCGTTCCGGTTGCCGCAACACCAACACCACCGATAATTGTCGCCGCCAACCAATTTTTACGCTGTTTTTCACATTTCAGGATTTGCTTGTCTAACTCGACAATATCGTTCTGCAATGTTGCGATAACCTGGGCATCGGTCATCCCTTCGGTTATGTCAACAGTATTGTCCGCCATTACCGGACACGTAACCAAGAATGTAAAACATACGCCCAAAAAACATAATTTTTTTAACATGGTTTCCTCCTACTTTGTTCAGAATTGTATCACAAAAATCGTATAAAAACAAATTAAAAAAACCGTACATATTTGTACGGTTTTTATTTAATGTTGTTAATTTTACTATTTCAACATTTTTGCAACTTCGTCCGCCAAGTTGTCTTCGCGTTTTTGGATACCTTCGCCCAAAACGTAATAAGCAAAGCCCGCCAATTTGCCACCGGCTTCATCCAAAACTTGCTTTACGCT
>CACYQE010000020.1 GCA_902776515.1 uncultured Pseudomonadota bacterium | reverse complement strand
TGATCAACAAGTGATTGTGGAATTAAAAGAAGATTAACTTTTTCTTCAGTTGCATATGTGACATAACCGCCTTTATAAAATTTGGAAGCACCACTAACAGAAGTAATTTGTTGAGCGAACAAACCACCGGTAAAAGATTCAACAGAACCGAGTGTTAAACCTTTTTCTCTAAGATGTTTATTTACTTGTTCCACTTTCATCTTTTTTACCTAATAAAACGTGGCCGTATTTGACCATATATATAGCACCTGATACAACCGATGCAATTACACCAACAAACATAGCAAACAAAATGGACCAAATATGTTTTTTAAGTAACGGTAATTGCCGATACATTGGAACAGCAAAACAAACTGTCACAGGAACAAGAAAATAGGTCAAATATTTTGCGGTATTGTTATATGTTTCATACGGTATTTTAAAATATGTTAATATCATAACAACCAAAACCGTGGCCAAAAAGAGTGGTGTTGTAAAAGGATTTGGCCAACGGCGATTAATAATCGTTGCGATAATAAACATCACAACAGTAATTACAGCACCAAAATAGGTTGAATTTGTAACTATATCAATCATTTTTTGTTATTTTCCCTTGGGTTTAAGAAAAAATCCGCTGTTTTGCCGGTAATAACCATAGTAACAACATACGTCACAACCAACAATAAGACCAAATAATACCATATTCCGGATATTTCGGACCAGATATCTATGATTGCGACCGCTGGGGCGATAAAAAACAGGGCCATAATGCTGTGAAACCAGTCGGCCAGGTCAGCAACCCATTCAAGTTTAATTATGTGCGTACAGAGGGCTGTAAACAACAATACCAGGCCATAAATACTGCCTGCGATTGGCAACGGAATAAAATATTCGCATAATTCGCCTAAAAAGACGAATAAAAGCACAATCATAAATTGAAATAGGTATTTCATATTTTCTCTTTTACAGATTTATATCATAGAATATAAAAAAATATTTTAAAATATGAAAAATCCCCTGGATGGGGATTTTTTTATGATTGCATTTTAATAGTTCTGTTTTTTTCAATACCCAAATGCTTGTTTTGATTTCGTTTTTCTATCAACTTTTTTATTTCTTCGGCTGATTTATTAAGTATTTTAGTTGTCTTATTCGTATCTTTGACCTCTTTATATTCCACAGATATATTGCCATAGTTACCTAATTTTTTATCAGATACCACATCAGCCAAACCACTACGCCAGAATAATAATTTATCAATAACAGCCTTGGATTTGACAGTTCTGACAACTGTTTTATCGATAACACCAGAATTTATAATCGCCATAACAATATTTTGTAAATCATCTTTGTTAAGTGATTTTGCTTCCTGAATTACTTTACCATTTTCATCTTTGATTTCTTTTTTTTTTTTTTTAATATCAGACAAAGCCATTAAGCCACGTTGAATTCCATCGATATATAAAGTATCTAAATGTAATTTATTACCGACTTTATCTAATTTGGTTATTTTATCGTTAAGTATGTCATTAAGATTTTGACCATGAGCAATACCATTAACCAATTCATACAATAAATATCCAAACGCTATTTTTTCTTTTTTATTTGGTGTATTTTTCATTTGTGCACCAGTATCAAAAATACCTATACAGAATTCTTTAAAGTCAGGATTATAGAGTTCTTGAAAATTCTGTTGACCGGCATGTCGGTCAGTATCCCATTTTTCGCCAGATAACAAGATGCTTAATTCCAATGTGGTATAAGCAATAGCCATATCATGTTTTTCTTGTTCAGAAATATCGTTCGAAGTTAACGGATTTCCACCGGCCATATCCATAATTTTATATGCATTGTCTTTGCTAGCGGCAGAACCGTATACAATCCAGTCGGCAACATCAGGTGTATAAGTTGCATATTCTGTGGTTACTTTGAAATTTTTATATACTTTCTTTGCATGAGTGTATTTTTTATAATCTTGTTCAATATCAATTTCACTCATTGCGGAATCACGTGCCTGATTAACGATATTTTTTAATACATCAAACTTTTTATCAACCTTTGCCATATCAGTAATGGTATTGTTTATCATATCAATACCTGTTTTTGTTCGGTTTTGTGTATTTGGACGCATCAGTGAAACAACACACGGTTTCCCATCGTATTCAATTTGAACAGTCACAAAGAATGACCCAGCACCCAATATTTTTCCAACATAAGATATTTTGTTGTAAACATCTTTTGGTAATGCTGTTTCCAGCATTTCGAATAATTCAGCCCTGGTTGGAATATCAGCTTTGTCACGCAGAGTTGATAATTCTTTGCGTATATCCGGGTCCAATGATGTCAAGTAAGACAGCATTTGTCCAAATTTAATAAAAGCAGGTCCCCTTTCTTGAAGGAACATTTTTAACCCTTGGCCAACTGCTCGACCATCAGACATATCGGAATTGTTATCCTTTTTACCTGCGGCAATCAATGCGGCTAGCATCAAATTTCGTTCATAATCTTCCATATTATAATATACAGAATATAAAACCAATTTCCCGTCTTTATAATATTTTGAATCAGGTGTTAGGAAGTTATTTAATACCAAATCCAATTTATCTTCATTATTGTTGCTGTATCCATCAAGTATTTTATTTATTGCATACGCACGAATTAGTAAATTTGCCGCCCAGAAATTTTCATGCATCATGGTAAGCGATTGTTTGTTTATACCATCGTAATGGTGATCTTTCGCAAATACAGTTATAACCTTATCAACAGATTCGTCTGTTACATCACTTTTTAAAAATTCTATCAATGCAAGTGATTTTTCTTTGTTAAGAAATTTCAAAATTTCTTCTGCGGCGATAAATTTTTTATTGTATTCTTCAATTGTTTTTTCTGAAATAACCATTTTTGTTGAATTGTTTAATATAGCTGTGGTTTTTTCTTGGGATTGAATTTTTGTTGCTATACGATCAGCTAAATCTTTTTTGATATCGTCTGAAAAAAGTTGATATGTATAGTTATAGTTTGCATCGAATTTTTCGTTTGATGTTAAAAAATCGACAAAAGATTGGACTTTTTTAAAACTTTCGTCTGATTTATCGTCTTTACCAATTTTTTTTGCCCAGTAATCAGAATAAAATTCTAATAATTTTTCGCGTTCATTTGCAAATTCAATATCTTTGTCTTTATGTTTGGTATCTATATCGGTAATTGGGTTACGTGTTAGTATCTTTTGGGCATACATTATTGTGCTTTCTGGATTTTTTGCCGTAACAATTTCATCAACAATGATTTTAATCATCATATTTTTGTTTCCAGCTTTTTCCGAAAATAAATTTGCAACGCCAAAAAATTCATACAAATATATTTTTTCTGGTAATGTCATAGTTTGATATTTTTCTGACGTAACATATTTTGCAAATGCTTCACGAACCATATCAAAATGTGGATAGCTACCCATGTGGTTTTTTGATTCGTATATATAATAGTATCTATTTAAATAGTGTTCAAACATACGTGCAACTTTTGCGGGATTACATTTGTAACCAGAATTTATATATACCAAGAAAAAAAACAACATTATATTTATTTTACTATTATTATTGCCACGTAATTCTGTAAAAGATATATCTCTGTTTTTTGGTCCCAGTATTTTGCTTTTTGTTACGTTTGAAAACGTCATTGGTTCAACATAATCTTCAGCTTTTCTGTATTTTTGACTGTATGAGTCATACTCTAAACGTGGTAATTTTTGTATTTGTTGTAAAACCAATAATAATTCATTTTCTGTTTGCGGGACTTTTTTAAAACCCATTGTTTTACATACATTTTCAAATATTGTGCTGTTTTTATTATCGAAAATTTCTGAATACAATTCAAAATCATAATCATAACCAGAACGTAATGTGTCTTCGATAATATATTTATTCAAAGATGCCTGTTTTGCGGAAAATTTTGTATAATAAAATATCTCAAACTCATATTCTTGGTCATTATTATTATGTGCATATTCGGCCAATGCAACCAGTTTCTTTTTGATTTTTTTAGTGGGTTTACTAAAATTAAAAAAATTATTTAAAGTTACCAGCAATGATTTGTTCGGTTCGATATCAGCATAAAATTTTTTATAAAATTTACTTTTGATAAAATTTTTATATATCTGCTGTATTTCTTTGTGTAATAACTTTTCGTTTCGTATATCAATATGAATAGGTAACCCATGGTCTAATGTACTTAATATACTTCTTATCTCATCAACAGAGGTTTTTTTATAAAAATCTTTGGTCGATATTTTATCATCAATATAGTCAGATATTTTTTTATATGTATCTATTTTTTCATTTATTTTGTCGGATATTGTTTTTAATTCTATTCTATCGGATTTTAATCGTTGTTCATTGTAATCGCGTTTATGTAGCTTTCTTGCTTTGTCGCCATACGCAATAACAAAACCGTTTTTGTTGCAATAATAATCATCTGTGTCAAAAAAAACAATATTTCTATAAGAATAGTTTGTGCTTGAATCATGATAAAGCAAATTGTATTTCTCTAACTTTTTATATGGTGGAATTTTTGTTCCATCTGTTGCAACTTTTGGATTGGTGATTTGGTAATCATCATGATGTCTTAAATATCTAAAATCATCAGCATATTTATGCATTGATGATATTTTTTTTGCTAATTCGCGTTCCTGTTCTTCATCATCTGTTTCCAAAAATTGTTTAACGTAACCATGTAATTCTTTGAATGGTCCAAAAACATCAATATATCTTAAAACGCCTTGGAAATCATAATTCATATATAATTGTTGTAATGATTTTATTTCCGAATCTGTCAAATCATAATACAAATTTAAATCATCAAAGATTTTATACATATTGTTAGTGCGTGCAAGGTTGGTTTTTATTTGTAACCCCAGTGAAAGCAAAAATTCAAGCAAATCCGGTCTGTTAACTTTATTATGATCGTATGTCCCAAATTTTTCATATAACTTTTTTTCAATAAAAGTATGATATTCTTCGGTTTTGCTAAGCAAATTCACTTGTTTTTTAAAAACATTGTATATTTTATCTTTTTTTTCACCTAACTTTCGAATTTTATCAACAGGAATTTTTTTTGCGATATTTTTAGGTAACTTTTCAATATATTTATCAACTTTTTCAAAATTGTTAATTTTTGGAAATGTTCCTAACTCTAATGCACGATAACTCAACATTGCTTCGACATCTCGTTGGCGTGGAAATGGTGAGCCGTGGACACCAATGGTTATATAATCTGGTGCTTTAAAGGGGTTAAAAATTTTTTTCTGCATTTCCAAGACATATCGCGGGTTATATCCACCAAAAATCATTAAATCAACCGAATGAATATCCGAGGCGCGTTCTTGGAATCGTGTGTTTTTACCGCCAAGGAATTCGTCCCACAAATAATGTCCGGATTCATGGGCAATAGCCGCAGCCAATTCTTCTTCACATGAAAGTGTATCAATCAATGAATTTGATACCGCAATAATGTTTTTTTTAGGGTCAGAAATAGTTTCTTCTTTTGGTATAAAAAATGCATTTGGTTTTTTGTTGTCAAATACAGTAAAGTAAAAGTCATCTAAATTAATATCGGTGTCTGTATAAAGACGGGCCATTATTTTACGAATTTGTTCACCAACAACCTTGTGTATTTGTGTTGTTGGTTCAAAAAACCTAAGACCTTCAAAATTACTTTCATCCAATATGTGTTTTGCCATAATACTTTCCTTTCTTTTTGATTAGAATTATATCACAAAAATGTTATTTTGACAATATGGTTTTGTATGGAATTGGCTCGATTAAAGCAAAAGATAAATTGCACCAAATAGAGTTGTATGATATAATATCATAAAACAAGGAAAGAGAAATGTTGTTTAAAAAACTTGTTATATTTGGGCTGTTTTTATCTTGGTTTAATCCGTGTTATGCGTATGAAGTTTCTGGTAATGATTCAGAACAAATCCAACAACAAGACAAAAAAACGGTTTTGTTTTGCGATTATGACAGGGGCGATTGGTATGGTAGCTCAAAATATGATGAAAAATCTGATGAAATAATTATCAAAAATTGTGCTTGGGCAATGGGGTATGAATGTGGTTTGCGTAAAATTCCAAAGTTAACAGAGTTTGATGGTATAAAAATATATTACAGTGAAAAACACCCTGAAAATGTGTTTATAAACGATAATGGAAATTGGAAATGGAAAGATGCTGGTTGTGATCTTAGTGATATATAAACCATAATATCGGGTTTAAAAGTGGCAATTTTTGCCACTTTTTTTAATTCGGTTCAAGAACAGTTATGGTGGATAAATTATATTTACTGAATTTGTGTTAAATATTTTTAAAATTTTATAAATGGTAAAATTTCTGGCAGTTCTGGTAAAACGAAATGTCCGTATCCTGGGAAAATATGTGTCCGTATTGATGGAATGTCTGTGATTATTTTATCACGACTTTTGCCCATTTCTGGTATATCATTATCAGAAACTAATAAATCGATGCCGTTGACCGTTTGATTTACAATGTTTTTCATATCAAAATCTTTATAAAACCCAAAAGGATTTGCACCGCCGGTATCTATCCATGGGGCAACCAACAAAATTTGCTTTACCTTTAATTCTGGGTGTAACGCCATGTATTTCAGTATAAATCCAGCACCAGCCGAATGACCTATTAAAATTGTATCAGAATTTATTTTTTGTGAATTCATTATTTCTTCCCATTCTGAATACTTCATCATGAAAGTATGTGCATGTGGAAATCTTGGAATTTGCATAACAATATCATGTTCTTGTTCCAGAATAAATTGCAACCACTCTTTCCAACCCTTTGTTGGACTGTAAGTATTTTTATTCCAATCTAAATCTGGCGGCAAAACCCCATGGCAAAAAACAGCATTCATTATATTTTCCTTTGGTTTATCGGTTGGCATTATATTGACTTTTCAATAAAATGCAAACGTGTCAAGTTGTCGAAAACAGGGCGAGAGATTGATATGGTGAAAACCATTTTTGTTTTTATTTTGCTGACTTGTCGGCACCATTTTGATTTGCATATTCTGACAAAGCGACATCGAAAGCATCTTGACCATCTTTACATGCGATATCCGGTTTATAGCCATTTAATTCAAAATTCTTAACAAACATTTCACGATATACACACCCGACATTAAATGTCATATTACTATGTGGCAACAAGATATACGCATAATTATATCCGTATACTTCACCACCACATGTGTTTGTACCGATAAATTTTATATTTGGATAATTAAGCATCTGTGTACAGACCACTTCCCCGGCAGACATTACTTTACCATTTATTAACATGTATATTTGACCATTAAATCCTGCTTTTTTAGCATCAAATTCTGGTAAAGCGTTTTTGCTAGCATCTTTAAAAATCACAGGATCTTCGTTTGATTCTATGTTAAATTTATTCCCATTAAAATGTTCATATAATTTTTTTACTGCATTTGCATCTGGATTATTACGTATAAAAACTCTGCGTGCTGCAGGGTAATGATATCCAAGGATATATGATGTTAATTTTATCGTTGGCCTATCACTGCCACCATCGTTATCTCGTAAATCAATAATCAGAGTTTTTGCTTTTGGTAACATTGTTTGCCACTGTTGTTCAAATTCTTCTTTTTCTTCCGGAGTCCAATTAAACAATGTTCGAATACCGATTATACCAATGTCATTTTTTAATTTGACAATAAACTTTTTATCACCCGCAATGTTGGAACCGACATTTGGGCACGATTTACGCAACCTTGTTCGTACACCCTTATCATGTCCGATCATACGAAGGCTTATATGGTTATCTGGTATGATTTCAATGGCTGGTTTTAATTTTTCCAATAATTCTAACGATGTCATATCGTGTGCATTTTTGTGAATTTCTATCAGTATTTGCAAAATTTTTCGTTTCAGTATTTTATCATGAAAAGGCCACCCACTATATACGTTTATAAGCACACGAGCAAACACAGATACTTCGTGTCGTACCTGTTGTGCGGTCAGTTTTGTATTTGGTGATTTTGCCTTTGTATCACCAGCCGCCACCAAATCGGTAGTTTTGGAATCTTGTAATAAAAAGTCTTCTATTTCCTTAATTGACGGTATTTTGACCATAAATAATCCTTTTTACGAATTATATCATAAAAAGTTCAAAAGTGGCGAAAATTTTCCGATTTTTTAAATTTAACTTTCGAACTTTTTGTATGTATTGGAAAACAAATAAAAACTTGCCCCGATGGGCAAGTTTTGAAACTTTGGTTGCGGGGGATGGAATTGGTGCAGATAAAATCTGCACCGTACTGGCACAAATCAACCTGTCGGTTGACCGCCGTACTTCCGTCCGGCTTTTGCTGGTAATGAACCACCTTATCCTCGGTGATTCAAACCCAACACAACACACGTTAAACAAAAAATACACCGTTGCGGTGTATTTTCTGTTTAAACTGGTTGCGGGGGATGGATTTGAACCACCGACCTTCAGGTTATGAGCCTGACGAGCTACCGGACTGCTCTACCCCGCGATGAACAGGGCTTATTATATATTAATATCACGGATTGTCAAACAAAAACCCTATTTTTTTATTTTCCCTTTGTTTTTCTGCGTATACGGCGGTTTTTCATTGCTTTGTGTCAAGGCACTTGAAATGTGTATTTTTTATTGCTACACTCTTGTTCTGTTGAAAATAGGATTTAACGCAATGTTTAGAAAAATATGGAAGGCTTTTTGGGAACCTATATTACGCCTGTCGATTTTTCAATGGATTATCGCACTGGTTATGGCCGGGCTGATTTGGTTTATTTATTTTACCAGTCGTAAAAAGATTATAAACTATGAAACGTTTAAAAAGTACCGTCATAAACCGGCTATTTTCGTGTTTTGGCACGGTCGCAGTATGATGCTGTCCCCGATCGTTTGTTTGGGGGGAATGAAATCTTATGCTATTGCCAGTATGCACAAAGATGGTAGAATGATGGCAAAATTACAGCATTTATTTGGGTTGCGTGCTATTTATGGCAGTTCTCATAACGGTGGTTTGTCGGTGTTGCGTAATGGGGTCAAGGTGTTGCAGCGTGGTGACCATTCGCTTTGTATTTCGCCTGATGGTCCTGGGGGGCCGTCATTGCGTGTTCAAGATGGTGCGTTATATTTCGCGAAAATGAGTGGGGCACCTATTATACCCGTGTGTTTTTCGGCACGACACGTTTGGATGCAAAAGCGTTGGGACCGTTATTTGCTGGTATATCCTTTTACAAAAATAAAGTGCAAGGTTGGTGAGCCTATATTTATAGATTCCAAGGCATCCAGTGAAGAATTTGAACGCAAAAGACACGAATTAGAAGAAGTTATGGTTAACCAATTGCGTGAATTGGATTCTGAATTTAACCTGTATTATGTCGAACAGGATTTAAAGGCCGGTGATTTTAAAAAGGCTAAAAGACAAGGATTAGAACCAAAACTAACCAAAAGGTACAGATAATATGAAAACACCGTGGTGGTTTTTGCACAAAACACCTTTGGCTTTTTTATTGTTGCCGTTTTCCTTGGTGTATTATGTTGTGTCCAGAATGGTTTTTGTCTGGCGTAGTATGTTTGCATATAAATCAAAACGCGGGGTTATTTGTTTCGGTGGAATTTTGGCCGGTGGGGTTGGAAAAACGCCTGTTGTTCGTGCGGTGGCAAAAATGTTTGATTCCCCGGTTGTTATGCGTGGTTACAAAAAAAGTGCCAAAACAAACAATGTTGGTGACGAGGCTGTGATGTTGGCAAACGCCGGTATAGCTGTTCATGTTGGAAATCGTAAAAGTAATGTTATTTTGTTGGACAAGCAATCTGATAAAACACCAATAATTATGGATGACGGTATGCAAAATCCAACAATCAAGAAGGATATTTCTGTGTTGGTTTTTGACCAGAGTTTGGGGTTCGGAAACGGTTTTATTTTGCCGGCCGGTCCATTGCGTGAACCGCGGAGTGCCGTCAATCGTGCTGATGCAATAATTGTTATAAAAAATACCAAGGTAAAAAAGAATTTTGCTTTGCCATCCGGGGTACCGGTGTTTTATGCAGAAAACGAAACAATTGTTCCGTATAAACAGGGAACCAAAATGGTTGCTTTTGCCGGAATTGGATATCCAAAAAAATTTTTTAATTCGCTGACGGGCACAGATGTTGTCGCAACAAGGGCTTTTTCCGACCATTATCAATATACGGATAAAGATATTCAAGATTTGTTTGATTTGGCAAAAAAGAAAGATGCTGTTTTAATCACCACAGAAAAAGATTGGGTGCGTTTACCAAAATCTGTTCAAAAAGAAATAAAGTTTGCAAGGTTGGAAACAAAAATAGATAAATCTTTTTTTGTTTGGTTAAAGGAGAAATTAAATGCCAACAATCAAGGAAACGGTTAAACTTTCTGGGCGTGGAATTCATTCGGGATTGCCGGTCAATATGGTTATAAAACCATCAAAAAAATATGGAATTTTCTTTCAAAGAACTGATTTAAAAGGTGCAAAATCAATACCTGCACGATTTGATAATGTTGGCGATACCAAAATGCGTAACACGACAATCGGGACGTTGGCTGGGCCACACGTTCAAACAATTGAACATTTGATGGCTGCGTTATTTATGGCCGGGATAGACAGTGCTATTATTAGTATAGATGGTCCCGAAACACCAATTTTGGACGGCAGTGCAGTTAAATTTTATCGTGCAATATCGCATGCCGGTAAAACAAGTGGAAAATTAAAACGCATAATTGTTCGGCGACCTGTTATTGTTCGTGCAGCCGAAGTTTTACGCAGTTTACCATTTGGTACGCGATTCAAAATTTGGTTATATAATTTTATTTCAGGACACAAATCAAATGGTTTTGTTAAATTATCACCTGGTGAATCAGACATATTGAATATCAAGGCTACGCTGGTTTATCCTGAAAAAATTATAGGGCATCAAAGTTATATTTATTCTTTTGACGGAACAAAAGATTCAATCAAGGATTTTGTTAAAAATATTGCCGCCGCCAGAACATTTGGAAAATTTTCAGAATGGGAATATTTAAAAGCTCGTGGTATGGGGCGGGGTGCAGACGAAACAAATGTAATTGCATTAAATGACCGTGGTGATGGAACATTGAACAAGGTTTTTTGGCCTGATGAATTTGTTCGGCATAAAATCATTGATGCGATTGGTGATATGTTTACATCCGGGGGAATTATTGTTGGAAATCTTGAATCCTATAAGGGCAGTCACGCAATGAACAATTTGGTGTTAAGAAAATTATTTTCAAATCCAGATAACTATGAAATAATCGATTAAAAGGAGAAAAAATGAAAAAAATATTATGTTTGGGATTATTAGTTTTAACCGGGTGCGGCGGATATGTGTCGTCTGAAAGCGGCAGCGAAAATATCGTAAGGTTTAATTCGCAACCAAAAAATTGCACATATTTGTATGATATAAATACAACTGTTTCGGTATATGACGAGGCAGATGCATACAGATATTTGGAAAACAGCATCGCAAAGCAATCAAAGCCAGGAAATGCTTATTGGGTTGAAAGTATGGAAAAAAAGCAAAATCCAGGAATAGTTTTTGGTCCAGAAAAATCTTTTGTGTTCAAAGCCAAGGTTTATGATTGTGTGGCAA
>CACYQE010000019.1 GCA_902776515.1 uncultured Pseudomonadota bacterium | reverse complement strand
ATTCCGTATTCAAAATCCGACAGATTGTCAAAAATGATTCCCCAGGATGCGAAAACATTAAAAGAAGCCGTTGATTCTTCGCCCGAAATTCAATGTGTAATTAATACCGATTCTGATATGAACAAGGTCGTTTTGACGGCCGAGGAACTTGAAGGTGCGTTTCGTAATTTGGGTCAACATGCGTGTGGTGTTGTTATTGGCGATCGTTCCACAACTAAAATTGCCCCGGTGTATCGTGACCCGGCTAACCCTTTGCCTTCGTGTCAATTTGATGGAAAATATCTTGAAAAAGCCGGTTTGATAAAATTTGACTTTTTGGGTTTGGAAACGTTGGTTGTGTTAAAATATGCAACTAAACTTATTCAAAAGACACATCAAATTAATATAAACCTTGATGATATTCCAACAGATGATGCAAAGACATTGGAATTGTGGCAATCTGGATTAACCGAAGGTATATTCCAATTTGATGCCCCGTTTGTTCAACAAACGTTAAGGAAAATGCATCCAACCAGTTTTTTGGAAATATCGGCATTGAATGCGTTAAATCGTCCGGGACCAATTGCGTTTATTCCTCAATTTATCGCCCGTATGCATGGTGAAGAATCAATTGAATATGTTCATCCATTGGCAGAACCTGTGTTAAAAGAAACATACGGTATTATTGTTTACCAAGAACAGGTTATGCAATTAACACGTGTCTTGGCCGGGTTTACACGTGGTGAATCAGACAACGTTCGTAAGGCGATGGGTAAAAAACTTATCGATATGTTGAATGATTTAGAAGGCAAGTTTTATGCGGGGTGTGAAAAACTTGGAACACTTAATCGTGAACAGGCATCAGATTTGTGGGAAAAATTTAAAGAGTTTGCAAAATATGCGTTTAATAAATCTCATGCGGTTGCGTATTCAATTGTGGCAAACCAATGTGCGTATTTAAAAGCACATTTCCCTGCTGAATTTTTGGCGGCATCTATGTCCAGTAATATGAATGATACAGACCAACTAGCAATATTTGTTGATGACGCGAAATCTAATTTTAATATACCAATTGTTGCACCGGATATAAACAACAGTGAATCATTATTTACTGTCAAAGACGGAAAAATAGTATACGCTTTGGCGGCAATCAAGGGTGTGGGTGTTGTTGCGACCGATGCGATTGTTGCCGAACGCGAAAAAGGCCCGTTCAAGAATTTGACTGATTTTGCAAAACGCTGTTCAAACATTATGAACAAGCGAATACTAGAAGCGTTTGCCAAGGTTGGTGTATTGGATTCATTGAATCCCAATCGGGCCGAGATATTTATGAATGCGGATATGATTTTATCTTATGCTGCTAAATCAAAGGAAGGTGCGAATTCGTTGTCTTTGTTTGCAAACACAATGGAAGATGATGTCAGTGAAGACAGATTGAGTAAAAATTTGGTAAAAACCACACCTTGGACATTTTCTCAAAAATTATCTAATGAATTGTCCGCTTTGGGTTTTTATATATCTGCACATCCGTTGGACCAATATAAACATTTAATTGCACGTGAACATTTAACAACAAGTGCATCGCTGGCAAACGCCCCGGATCGTTCGGCGGCACATATTGTTGCGTGTGTAAATTCTTATTCTCAACGCCGCACCAAGGCAGGAAAAGAGATGTTAACTATAAACGCTTCGGACAGTTTTGGTAACATTGATGCGATTGCGTTTGGTGATGCTGTTTCGGATTTGGCGGCTAAATTAGCAACAGAAAAAATAGTCGTGCTTTCTGGGCGGGTTTCAAATCGTGATGACAGGGTTTCTGTTTTTGTTGATTCTATTATTTCGTTGGCCCAATGGGTGTCACAAATAGCAAAAAAAATTACTTTGGAAATTCGTGATAAAAACGTTCTGGCTGATGTGAAAAAAGTTTTGGTTGCCCTGCCCGCTGGTCGAACCAAGGTGGAATTAGTTTTGTATTCTGGGGGTAAAAAAACTTTATTGGCATTGCCCGGCGGTATAGAACTTGGTAAAACCACGGCAAGTGATTTTTCGGGCCTTGGTATAAAGATGGAGATTGAATAGTGAAACATATACCCGTTCTTCTTGGTGCGGTTATGGATGCACTTGGTGACATCAAAGACAGTCATGTTATTGATGCAACATTTGGTGCCGGTGGATACAGTCGCGAATTTTTAACGGCCGGGGCTTTTGTTACCGCGTTTGATCGGGATGCTAATGTTATTGATGATGCAAATGCGTTGGATAAAGAGTTCCCCGGGCGGTTTGAATTTATAAATAAACCTTTTTCCAGTATGTGTGAATTAACAGAGAAATTTGATGCAATTGTCTTTGATTTGGGTATTTCTTCTATGCAAATTGATACGCCGGAACGTGGTTTTTCTTTCAGATTTGATGCACCGTTGGATATGCGTATGTCAAATACCGGGCCAACGGTGTATGATATGTTTTCTGTGTGGAGTGTTTCAGAAATAACCAAGATTTTAAAAAGTTTTGGTGATGTTGGACCAGCGGCGGCAATTGCAAAGGCAATAAAACAAGAAATGCCACGGACCACGTTTGAATTAAAAAATTTGATACATAATCCAAAAGATATTGCCCCCGTGTTCCAATCGTTGCGTATAGCTGTTAATGATGAATTGGGTGAAATAGAGCGTGCATTGAAATGTGTGCCAAATTTATTAAAACCTGGGGGGCGTTGCATCTGTGTAACATTTCATTCAATCGAAGACAGGTTTGTAAAATCTGTTTTTCGTGAATGGACAACGCCTGTGGGCGACCCACGTATGCCTGTAATGGTAAGCCCAGGATTTGAATTGTTGCGTGCAAAAACACCGACAAGTGCCGAACTTGAATCAAATTCACGTGCCAGAAGTGCACATATTCGTGGTGTTGTAAAATCATATTGACCTGGTGTTGCGGATTTGTGTATCATTATTGGCAAAGGAAAAGGAAATAATATGAAAAAAGCTTTAATGGTGTTGTTTGGTATGTTTGGAACAACTGGTGCTTTTGCAAATCCGGCGTGTGCGGTGTGTACGGTTGCGATTGGTGCAACGTTATCTATTTCAAGAAGACTTGGGGTTTGTGATAATGCCGTTGCTGTTTGGGTTGGTGCATTTTTGGTGATAATGGGTTATTGGTTGATTAAGTGGTTTGATAAAAAGAATTGGCATTTTTTTGGACGCGATGTATTGTTGATATTATTGTCGTTTTCCGTGATTGCTGGGTTATATATTCATCATTTGAAATATACCCCGTGTTTTTGGTTTTTTGATGCGTTTATGCTGTGTGCGATTGCGGGTGGCATCGTTTACATTTTGTCCCAGAAATTGTACGAATATATGAAGCATCGTAATGGTGGACATGCTCATTTTCCGTTTGAAAAAGTTGTTATGGCGATTGGTTCTTTGTTAATTACAAGTGTAATAATCGCTTGGTTTGCGTAATTTTAAAAGGAGAAAAAAGAAATGAAAAAAATACAAAGTGTAAAAGAGTTTGTTGAACGTGTGGACGCGGGCAAAAAACTGAACCCCAAGGATTTATCCGCAGACCAAGATATGACAATCGGAATAATGAATCTGATTTCTATTGAAGAACACTTGATGTATTCGGGTGCGAAAACCGGCAAAACGGGCTTTTATGATTTGATAAACGAAATTCGTGAAATGCGTAAAAAACTGATGCAAAAAATAATTCCTGCATACGAAGGTGAAGTTTGGTGTATATCAAAGCATTTGCTTGCATCTTCAATGCGTTTGATGGAGGTTGGAACAAAACAGTTGTCGTTGGGAAATAAAAAGGAAGCATACGAATTATTTGACCAATCATACAGTTTGTATTGTATGTTTTGGGGTTTGAATATGAATATGTTAAACATAGATGATGTAAAATGGATAGAAGACACCCAAGAAGATGTAAAGAAATTATCTGAAAAGGTTCAAAAAATTATGCCGACCAAGGTAACGGAACCTGTAAAGAAACAATCAAAATTAAAAGAATGGGTTAAAAAGGCGGTTAACTGTTGTATCGAATAAATTTAGGTGTTGCGTTAATTTGCCAATAAGTGTTATAATACACAGTATAGGGAACGGGAGTTGTTATTAAAACGCAGATTTTTCTCGCTTTTTGCGGTAATGCTGACGGCATTGTTCGTTGGTGTTGATTTGTATGCTGCGGCACCCGTTAACCCGCGTGAGTCTTCTGGTGGAACTTCTCGGCGAAATACAACAACGAACGTAACCGAAAAATCACGCAATGCGGCAAAGTCGCGTGTTGCACAAACGCGTGCGATTGCTGGTCGCAGTCGTGTTGCGGTTTTACCCAGAACAGGCAATTCTTCACGTGTTGCAATTCGCCCCGAAGGTGCGGTGGTTTCACGTGCGGTCAGGACCGCTTCCAGTCGGGTTTCTGCGGCTCGTTCGGCCGGGTTGATTGGCGGTGTCAATGTTTCGCGTGCGGGCAAGGCTCGTGCCACAGCGGTGTTTAGTGATATTAGTAAAATTGGTGGTGGGTATGCCAACTGTCGCGAATCTTATTCTACATGTATGGACCAGATGTGTGCAAATGCAAATGATACTTATCGCCGTTGTTTTTGCAGCGAACGTTTTACCAAGTTTCGTGATACGGAAAATGCCTTGGACCAGGCGATGTTGATGTTGCGGCAATTCGAAGACAATAATTTGAACGCTGTTGATAAAACCGCGGCCGAGGTTTCAGCCATGTATTCCGCGACAGTTGGTGAAATGGCAATTAAAAAAGACACCAGTGCATCGGCCCAGGTTTTGGAAAGTATTGGCGATTTATTAAGTGGCAAGGTCAAAGCAACCTCTCAAAGCACCTCGGAAGCCCTTGGGTTGTTAGATTTTTCTGTAGATTTGGATGATGTATGGGGCGGTGAAAATTCACTGTTTTCGGATAATCGTGGCCAAGACATGTCCACAATGGAAGGTTTGGCGTTGTTCAACACGGCACAAAAACAATGCGTCAGTATAACACAAAGTCAGTGTGAAAACGATGCTGTATTTAATATGGCAAAAAGCTCTTATAATATTTTGATTGCCCAGGATTGTAATTTATACGAAAAGACATTGAACAAGAAAAGACAAAACGTGGAAGATGCCGTTCGCCAGGCTGAAAAATACCTGCGTGATGCACGACTGGAAGAATATCGTTCGCATAATTCGGCCAGTGTAAACGAATGTATCAGCAAGGTTCGTGCGACAATGTTGACTGATACGGCGTGTGGTGAAAATTATAAGCGTTGTTTGGACCCAACTGGTGCGTTTATTAGTGCCGCAACCGGTGAACCTATTTATACGCCGCGTTTGTTTGAATTGGAAAACACCATTCAGTTGGATGGAAAAATCAGTGGCGATGTTTTACAGCAAAACTCTAATTTTAACAAATTTTTGGACAGTATGCGTAAACGGGTAGACAAAGATTTGGATACCTGTCGTGACGATGCGGAATATGTTTGGACCGAATTTAAACGTGCCGCCCTTATTGAAATAGCCCAGGCCCAGAGTGAAAAATTAGAAGAAGTTCGTATGTCTTGTGTGAATACGATTAGCGAATGTTATGATACACAAACGAATTCATTAAATGATTTCGACAGCACAACCGCAAAAAATTCAGCGGCGTTGGCACGTGGAACGGCACGCAGTATGTGTGCTGAAAAGGTTATTGCCTGTGCTGCTTTGTTTGGCAGTGCAACAGAAAATAAAGAATGTACATTTGATGGACGTGGACATTTTATTGGTAATGAAGGTACGTGTGGTTTGACAAAATTGCTACAATTTGTGGACAATGTAGACAGCACTAAAATTGCCGAGGGGTGTGACACTGCAATCAGGAATTATTTAAAAGAATTGTGCACGCCGTCTACGGGTGGTGAATATCCATATAAATGTCGTAATATGAAGTTTGATGATACCGTGACGGGCGGGGACGGCAGCACAGCAAGAAAAGAATCTTCGGCTACCTCGTCTGATACATTGAAAGCGAAAGTTCGGGCTTTTGCAACCCAGAATTGCAGTGGAATCAGCAACAGTGATACGAAGCGTATTGAAGAAAAGGTTCAACTGGCATTAAATGATTTAGCAGAAGATATGCGATATGTATTATCAAACAAATGTACCGAAGATTATGACGGCAAGGGCTATTGGTTTGATAATAAAAATCTTGTTGCAAACGATACCAAACGTTTAGAGTCTTTTTATCATGATGTTTTTGGTGGCTATGACGCTAACAAGAGTTCAACATGGGATACGTGGGGTATCTGTGTGGAAAATTCGGTTCGTATTGCGTGTGAGTCATTTAATTCCGACAATGAAAAGCTTACCAGATACAATAATGCCACGGGTGATTGTGAATTTTATGATGCGTGGTATACAAGCCGTTGTGAGTTGGTTGGTGGTTTTTACGAAGCTGGGGTTTGTTATATTCCATAAAGAGACACGCGGAATGTTTCCGCGTGTTTTTGTTTAACATTTTAAAACTTTATTCTGATGTTGTGCCGTTTAAGGTTTTAAGCATTTGCATAATTAGTTCACGTTGTTTTTCCGGTAATTGCCAATAGAGTTTTATGACGGTCAACGACTCGTTCTTTGCCAATGGGTCATCTTCTGATTGTTGACTAACCCGCATAGAACGATTCGCCTTGGTTTCATCGGGCATATTTCCGGGTAATCCCATAAAGAAAAACGAAATTGGTGTTTGCATGGCCGCCCCTATTTCAAACAAACGTGATGCTGCAATGCGATTGTCGGCACTTTCGTATTTTTGAATTTGTTGAAATGTAACACCACAAACCTTGGCTAAATCTTTTAGCGACAAACCCAACATCGTGCGGCGTATTTGCATACGTTTGCCGATGTGTTGGTCAATTTCATTTGGTATATATGTTTTGTCGGTCATTTTTGTTCCTTGGTGTTATTTATTATGAAAAACTTCCTAGTGTCAGGTTATACAATTTTTCTTTTTATTTTGCAATCAAAAAAGCCTTGTGATATTATTACCCACAACAGGGAAAGGATACATAAATGAAAAATACTTTGGTTTTGTGCATTTTAGATGGTGTGGGTTTTAATCCAGATAAAAAACATAATGCGGTTGCAATGGCAAAAATGCCTTTTTTTAATAAATTACTAAAAACATATCCTAATTCGTTGTTGCGTGCCAGTGGAACGGCTGTGGGGCTACCTGGAAATCTAATGGGAAATTCCGAAGTAGGACATATTTGTATTGGTGCGGGTCGTGTTGTTATGCAATATCTGTTGCGTTTTCATATTGAAGATTGGAATAAAAATAAACCATTAAATGATTTTATTCGCGATGTTAAACGTGACGGCGGAATTGTTCATTTGGCCGGGTTAATGTCTGATGGACGTGTGCATTCTGATATTCGTGACCAAATGACGATTGCAAAACAGGTTTTGGAATCTGGGTTGCGTTTGTGTATTCACTTTATTGCGGATGGTCGTGATACCCCACCAAAATCTGCAATCAAATATGTGCGTTTAATTCGCCGCAGTTTGGCACCATATTTCGCCAACGGACATGCCTTTTTTGGAACGTTGTCTGGGCGTTATTATACAATGGACCGTAATAAAAATATGGACCGAACAGAATTGGCTTTTAATGCGATTGCAAAAGCCCGTGCCGATTTGCATGCGGAATCAATTGAACAAGCCATCAAAGAATTTTACTCAAACGGTGTTACTGATGAATTTTTTAAACCAGTTGTTATTACACCAACACCGATAACACGGCGTGATGGGTTTATATTTGGTAATTACCGCAGTGACCGTGCCCGTCAGATTGTTCGTGAAATGTTAAAGACAGGCACGCATATGTTGTGCTTTTCCCAGTATGGCGAGGGGTTAAACGAATCTTGCCCTGCACTGTTATCTGATATTCCTGTGAAAAACACCTTGGGCGATGTGTTGGCAAAAAATGGTTTGTCGCAGTTGCGTATCGCGGAAACAGAAAAATATAATCATGTAACCTATTTCATGGATGCCGAACGAACGGTGGATTTCCCAAACGAAGAAAAGGTTTTAATTGATTCACCGGCGGTCGCTACGTTTGATATGAAACCAGAAATGTCCGCAAATGAAATTACTGCGGCATTGTTACCGCGTATTGGGAGATTTGATGTTGTTTTAATGAATTTTGCAAATGGTGATATGGTCGGACATACCGGAAACGAAAAAGCAACCATCCAAGCGATGGAAACATTGGATAAACAATTGGCACAAATTGTTCCGGCGGTTTTGGCGGTTAACGGTAAAATGTTGATAATTGCTGACCATGGTAACGCTGAAAAAATGTGGGACGATAAAAACGGTTCACCGTGGACGGCACATACAAATAATAAGGTTTTTTGTGTTGCTGTATCTGAACCGCATGTCAAGTCAATCAAAAATGGTGGTTTGGCGGATGTGGCACCTACTCTGTTGCATTGGTTAGGAATAAAGCAGCCATCAGATATGACGGGAAAAAGTCTGATTAAATTTTAATTATCGGCTTTTTTGCGGCGTTCCGAAAAAAAATTACGCAATAATTCAGCGGATTCGGCTGCGTATTCCGGCATTTGGGTTATATTTGGTTCCCATAAATGTTTATCGTTATCGAATATGCGTGCATTAGTGGTTATACCGCCCCCCTTGTCATCGGTTGCCGCGAAGTAAATATTTTTTATTCGTGCAAAAGAAATTGCGGTTGCACACATCGCACATGGTTCCAGTGTTACATAAATGTCGCAATCGGTTAAAAACTTTTCGCCAAGTTTTTTACAGGCACGGTTTATCGCAACAATTTCGGCGTGTAACGTGGGATTCTTTTTTCTTTGAACAAAATTTTCACCACGTGCAATTACTTTGCCGTTTTGAACAATGATGGCACCGACCGGAACATCGCCATGTTGTCCGGCCCTGATTGCCAAATTTAACGCTTGCTTCATAGGTTTCATCAATGTAGAGTTTACAATATGGATACCAAGTTGCAAGTAATTTCAGGAAATTTGCGTGGCCGCAAGTTATCTTTGCCCGTGTCTGCACGTCCTACACAAAATCGTGCAAGGTTGGCGATATTCAATATGTTGGATGGTTTGCTGGACTTTTCACATACTTTGGTTGCGTGGGATGCCTTTGCCGGCAGTGGTGCGTTGGGAATAGAATTTTTATCAAAATACAACAATTCCAAGGTGCTTTTTACGGATTTGTCGCCTGACACGACCAAAATTATCACAAAAAACTTGAACGGTATCGCAGCACAGCGGTTTAGTGTCTTTTGTGGTGATGCGATTTCGTTTGTTCAAAAATACGCTAAAAATGTGGATGTGGTTTTTGTTGATGCACCTTATGATACTTGTAATACAGGCATTGATTTTGTGAAAAAAATGGTCGGTTTAGTTAAATCTGGAACAATAATAGTCCAGGAAATAGAAGCCTCGGTTGATTATATGCCAGAGGCAAATTATTGGGATGTATTGCGTGATAAAACCTATGGACGTGCAAGATTTCTGATTTTACAAAGAAAAACAGATAAATAACTTGATTTTTTATAAAAACTGATAAATAATATCGCCTGCGTGGCACCCTTGGAGGTCACGTATGTTTTAACCAAAAGCTGTAATAAAAGGATTTAAAATGGCTATTGAATTGAATGCAGAAATTCGCAATGTCGCTGGCAAGGGGGCCGCACGTGCAATTCGTAAAAATAAAAATATTCCTGCCGTTGTTTATGGTGAAAAAAAGGAACCGGTCGCAATTGAATTGTCTGGACGTGATTTTGGTATGTTGGTAAACGTTCCTTCTTTGCGGACAAAATTGTTCCATATCACAACCAAAAATGGCAAAGAAGATGCTATGTTGATGGATATTCAATATCACCCGGTAACCGACCGCGTTATTCATGTTGATTTTAAACGTATTGATGTTAAAAAGCCAGTTTGTGTGGAAGTTCCTGTGGAAATTATCAATACAGAAACATCCAAGGGTTTAAAATTGGGTGGCGTTTTGAACTTTGCTGTTCGTAAAGTTGCATTGGTCGCATTGGTTGATAAATTGCCGGAAAAAATCACAATTGATTTGCAAGATTTAACAATCGGTGATTCTGTTCATGGTTCCGATTTGGTTTTGCCAGAGGGGGTTTCCTTGGGCTTGCACCAGGCAGAATTGGCGTTTGCAACAATTGGTGGTAAAATGCCGGAAGAAGCAGATGCAAAAGCTGCAGCGGCTGCGGCGGCACCAGCAAAGAAATAATAAAAATTATTTCATTTTTAAAAACCGTCCGTTTGGACGGTTTTTTTGTTAATATTTTATTCCTGTGGCCTTGAAATGATTTTTATGCACACTATATCTTGGTCAAACAAGAGTTTACAAGGAGTGAAAAATGGGAAAAGTTATTGGTATCGATTTAGGTACAACAAATTCCGCCATGGCGTTCATGGACGGTTCTGATCCAAAAATCATTGAAAATTCCGAAGGTGGCCGCACAACACCATCTGTGGTTGCGTTAACAACTGGTGGCGACCAATTGGTTGGTATTACAGCAAAAAACCAGGCGGTTACCAATCCGGAAAACACAATTTATGAAATCAAACGTTTGATGGGGTTGCGTTTTGACAGTCCTGCGGTAAAAGAAATTGCTGCACGCGTTCCATATAAAATCGTTGCAGGTGATAATGGTGATGCCTGGGTAGAAATGGAGGGTAAAAAATATGCCCCGTCTCAGATTTCTGCTATGATTTTGGCAAAATTAAAGAAAGATGCAGAAAGTTATTTGGGCGAACCGGTAACCGATGCGGTTATCACTGTTCCCGCATACTTTAATGATTCTCAACGTCAGGCAACCAAGGATGCCGGTCGTATTGCGGGTCTGAATGTGTTGCGTATTGTTAATGAACCGACCGCAGCCGCGTTGGCATACGGTTTGGACAAGGACAAGGATGGAACAATCGTTGTTTACGACCTTGGTGGTGGAACGTTCGATGTTTCTGTTTTGGAAATTGTCGATGGTGTGTTCGAGGTTAAATCTACCAACGGTGATACGGCTTTGGGTGGTTCGGACTTTGATGCACGTGTCTTAAAGCATTTGATTGATGAATTTAAATCCCAGACAGGAATTGATTTGTCCGGGGATAAATTGGCATTGCAACGTTTGAAAGAAGCCGCTGAAAAAGCCAAAATTGAATTGTCGTCTAAAACATCTGCGGACATTAATTTACCGTTCTTGACTGCGGATGCTACGGGACCAAAGCATTTCAATACGACTTTGTCGCGTGCAAAGTTAGAATCTTTGGTTGCTGATTTGATTGAAAAAACAATTGAACCTTGCCGTAAGGCGTTGAAAGATGCGGGTATTGAAAAATCTCAAATCAACGAAGTTATTTTGGTTGGTGGTCAAACACGTATGCCAAAGGTCGTTGAAACAGTTAAAGAATTCTTTGGCCGCGAACCACACAAGGGTGTTAATCCTGATGAAGTTGTTGCCGTTGGTGCGGCAATCCAGGGCGGTGTGTTAAAAGGCGATGTCAAAGACGTTCTGTTGTTGGATGTTACCCCATTGTCGTTGGGTATCGAAACATTGGGCGGTGTGTTTACGCGTTTGATTGATCGTAACACAACGATTCCGACCAAAAAATCCCAGGTATTTAGTACCGCCGAGGATAATCAATCTGCAGTTACAATTCGTGTGTTCCAAGGCGAACGCGATATGGCGGCGGACAACAAATTGTTGGGACAATTTAATTTAGAAGGTATTGCACCTGCCCCGCGTGGTATGCCACAAATCGAAGTATCTTTTGATATCGATGCAAATGGTATCGTTCACGTGTCGGCCAAGGATAAAGGAACCGGCAAAGAACAGGCGATTTCAATTAAATCTGATGGTGGATTATCCGAAGATGAAATCAAACGTATGGTTGATGAAGCGGCCGCAAACGCGGAATCTGATAAACAAAAACGCCAATTAGCCGAAGCAAAGAATACCGCAGAAACAGCAATCTTTACGATTGAAAAATCGTTGAAAGATTAAAGATTTCATCGGAAGAAAAAGAAGCTATTGAAGCCGCCAAGAAAGATTTGGCTGATGAATTGGCAAAACCTGATGCGACAGCCGAAAGTTTAAAAACAAAGACTGATGCATTAAGCGAAAAAGCCATGAAGTTAGGTGAAGCGGTTTACAAGGCACAACAAGAAGCAAACAATGCAAATGCGGGTGGTGGCACGGATGAAAATAAATCTGATGGTGCCCGCGATGCGGATTTTTCTGAAAAGAAGTAATTTGTATGTTGTTATAAAACCGCCCGCTTGGGCGGTTTTTTTTGACTTTTGTTTTCTTTGTGTTACATTTGACACAATCTTAAACAAAAAGGATACAATATGGCACAAGATAAAGTTGTAGTAGGAACTATCGTTAAGAAAAATTATAATAAATCTCTTACAATACAGAGTGAATTGGGAACAATAACCATAGAACGTGGGAAAAATTGGGATGGTGGTATAGATTGGGAAGGAAAATGGTGCCAAGGTCTTGGAGTCGGTGATAAAGTAGATTTAATTCAATTTGGAGAAAGGTACGGCTTTTATATGTTGGGCAGTTTGCTAGACAGTCCTGCACGTGGTGAAGAAGAACAAAGAAAAACAAAGAAAATTATGAGTTTTATAAATCAGCCAAGACAAGATTCGGTTGTCAAAGATTATTGGTACTTTAGCAATAATCAGCGTACACATGTAAAATGTTGGAATCCTGTATGGAAAGAAATAGAATTTGATTCATATAATCATATACCTCTTAGATATAACGATGTGATAACCGTAGAAAAAGATGGTGATTCTGACTATCGTTTTATTAAAAACAAAACACTTGAAGAAGAAACAAGCAGCGTTATAAACAATGTGTTATTGCGTGATTTTGATGAAGCAGAACGTCAGCAATTATATCTAACAGTTTGGAAATTAAAAACACAGAAAAAATAAAAAATCGGGCGTTTTGCCCGATTTTTATTTCTTTTTTTCGCCAATGTATATTCCCATGCTTTCTGCTACGTCTAACAACGGGTTATCGGGTTCAACGTATGCGTTTGATGTTTCAAGGTCGGGAATGTGTGGGTCTTTGGCAATGTCGCCCGCCGCATAAAACTCGGCTAAGCTGACGGTATGGCAATCCATGCCATCCAATGCGGTCATTACATAAGTTTCACCGTTTTCAATCGCATTTAATGCACAATTGGCCATTTTTGCCGCCAAAACTCGGTCAGTTGCAACCGTGTCCCCAGAACGTTGGATATAGTCAGGAAATGCGGCACGATTAACAATCCCGGCCGCGGTCAGTTTGCGTGAAATCATATCCGCCGGTCGTCCGGAATGTCCACGTAAACTGATACCTTCGGAAACCATAATTATACCATAATCGCGTTCACAGCTCTTTATATGTTTTATTAATTCATCGGTGTTAAATTTGATTTCTGGGATTAATATTGCATCGGCATTTGCTGCCACGCCTGCTGTTAACGCCAGTTGACCACAATCACGCCCCATGGTTTGCACAACGAACCAACGATGATGACTGCGTGCAGTTAACAACAACTGGTCACAATAACGTGTCAGTTGTTCAACAGCCGTATCAAATCCAATCGTTTTGTCCGTTAATGGCAAATCCATATCTATTGTTTTCGGGATACAAACCAAGGATAAACCTGAATATATATCGCGATTTTTCCACGACAATGATAAACTGCCGTTTCCGCCAATTATGACCAATGCATCCAACTTTAAATCAGTCAAAGATTTTTTAAGCATCCTGTTAAATGTGTCCAATTTATTCATTTTTGATGCTTTTTCAAAGTTCATCATACAAGCGTTGCCATTGTGCAGCAAGCTGCCCGCCAGTCGAACGGTTTCTGGGGGTAAAATATTGTTGTTTAATTCAATGATATTTGCGGGTTTACGACACAATCCATCGGTTCCATCAATAATACCAATAACATTCCAACCACGATTTTCGGCACCCGTAATAATACGATTAATAACACTGTTCAGCCCGCTACAATCACCGCCTGTTGTCATAATTCCAATTTTTTTCATATCAAATCCCCCTCTGAGAGATTATTATACCACAAAATGGTTGACAAAGAAAGTTTTTTTGTAATACTTTGTTCAGAAAGATTACCTATAGTTTTTCAGGAGATTAAATATGGCAAATAATAATACCGTTGTTATGGGAAAAGTTAAACGTTCCACTGATAATTTAATTGACGAAGCTATTGCAAAACAAAATAGTTGGATGTCACGTCGTCGTAATTTTACAAGACGTTTTTTGAAATCGTTAAATGTTTTTCATAAACAAGAAAAAGAAACCGTAGTTGTTGTGGAAAAAGAAAACGACAAGAAAGCAAACAAACATTCTTTGTTGCGTTCATATTGGTTCCCTATTCTGTGTGCGTTTATTGTTTTGTTTGTTGCTATTTGGGTCATATTTATTCGCACTAATAATCCACAAAGTGTCGTTTTATTAGCAGACAGCAGCAAGACAGAAGTTGTCGAAAAAAGGAAAGTCGTTCCGCGTGCTGTAAACGTTCCGACATTTGATATAGTTAGAATCAAAAAAGATGGTATGATTGTGGTTGCCGGTCGTTGGTTACCAAACAAGGGTATTTCTGTATTGGTAAATAACAAAATTGTTGCAACAGAACAAACAGATAAAAATGGTGAGTTTGTTTATGCTCCTAAACATGAATTGAAACCTGGAAATTATACTCTGGCATTGATTGGTGTTAAACCAAAAACCAAATCAACTGATAAGGTTTTCTTGTATATCTCGGACAAAGGTTTTGAAAATTCTGTATCTTTGTTAATGACACCGAACGGCAGCAAGGTATTGCAGTCACCAAAAAAATTAACTGATGGGGATTTAAATGTATCGAAGATTGATTATTTGGACACTGGACGTATTGTTGTAACCGGGACCGCATTGCCGCGTTTACGTGTGTCATTATCTTTGAACGATGAATATATTGGCTATGCACGTGTGTCTGATTATAAAAACTTTGGACTTGGTGCGGATGTTGCTGAATTACAACCAGGAAAAGAATATTCATTAACCGTTCGTTTACATGATACAGATGGGACAACAGTTGCTTCTGTGAATCATAAATTTATTATGCCCGAAATGACCGGCGATAACGATACTTTTTATACTGTTCGCCGTGGCGATTGCTTGTGGATAATTGCACGTAATTTTTTACGTCGTGGTATATTGTTTAGTATTATTGCAGAACGAAATAACATCGAAAATCCAGATTTGATTTTTCCAAAACAATTGTTACAAATACCAACAAAACAATAAAAAAATAAAAGAATACAAATGACACACGAAGAGATATTAAATTTAATAACAACTATGACGTTGTTTTCAGCAAACTTGACTCCGACAGAATTAAGAACGCTGTTAAAAATTTCTATTGCACATGGTAAATTCCCAATCTGTCGTTTCTGTGGTGAGCCAATCAAATCCCCAAAAGAATTAAGTTTGGATCATCGTAACCCAAAAGCCAAGGGTGGTTCGTCTCGTTTGGCAAATTTGGATCCTATGCATATAAGTTGTAATAACTTAAAGGCTGATTTGACCGGTAAAGTTCTTGAAATGAAAAAAGACGAGTTTAATGCGATCAAAGATTTTATAGAAAAAATGGGGTGTGATTTTAACATAGATGAAACGGTGGCAGAAGCATACAAGCCAAAGAAGAAAAAGAAAAAACACACCAAACGCCGTAAAATGGTCCACAAACCCACAAACAATGTGTTCTATGGACGTGGCAGCAAATAAGTATTTATCCCCTGCTTTTGGCGGGGGCTTTTTTTATTCTGGACAATTCGTGATAAAGATTATAGAATACGGTCACAAAATCGGCGGGCGTGGTATAATGGCAGCACGAAAGCTTCCCAAGCTTTAGACGAGGGTTCGATTCCCTTCGCCCGCACCAAAAACAGAACCGGTCTTGTGCCGGTTATATTTTTTGTATGTAGCAATGGAATTATTTTCTATTTGCTTTTTGTTGATTATAGGTATATACCTATGGGGTAGCTTTTTAAGGAGATAAAAATATGTCAAATGAAAATATGAACCCTTTGTTAGCCGCCCAGGCACGTGTTAAATCTGCCTGCGACAAATTGGGGGTTGATAATCAAACTTATGAAATTTTAAAAAATCCTCAACGTATTTTGGAAGTACAAATTCCGGTCAAAATGGACGATGGTTCGGTTAAGGTATTTACCGGATTTCGTGCACAACATAATACCGCACTTGGTCCATCCAAGGGTGGTATCCGTTTCCATCCAATGGTTTCACGTGATGAAGTTTGTGCGTTGTCTATTTGGATGACCTTTAAATGTGCTGTGACCGGTTTGCCTTATGGTGGTGGCAAAGGCGGAATCATTGTTGATCCAAAAACACTGTCGACCGGTGAATTGGAACGCTTGTCCCGTGGTTATGTCGATGCAATTTATCCTATTTTGGGTGAAAAGAAAGATGTCCCTGCCCCGGATGTTAACACAAATGGCCAAATAATGGCATGGATGATTGATGAATACATCAAATTGTCTGGTGATGCGTCATTCGGAACGTTTACGGGAAAACCAGTTGAATTAAATGGTTCTTTGGGTCGGACCAAGGCCACGGGTCTTGGCATTTCTATCGTCATCGCCCAAGCGTTAAAGACCCAAGGCAAAGATATTCGTGGTGCAAAAATCGCCATCCAAGGTTTTGGTAACGTTGGTAGTTTCACCGCCAAATGTTCACATGATATGGGTGGAAAAATTGTTGCTATTGCAGAATGGAATACCATTTTATTCAACGAAAACGGCTTGGACATTGATGCGTTGATGAAGTTCAAAGACGAAAACAAAGGCAGTATCAAAGGTTTTGCCGGTGCAACGGAAATTTCTGCCGAAGAATTTTGGGCTTTGGATGTTGATGTTATATCGCCATGTGCAATGGAAAACACAATCAACAAAGATACCGCACCGTTAATCAAAACGAATTTGGTTGTCGAAGGTGCAAATGGCCCAACAACAATCGAAGGCGAAGAAATTTTGAAATCCAAGGGTGTAACTGTCGTCCCGGATATTTTGGCGAATGCTGGGGGTGTGACAGTTTCCTACTTTGAATGGGTTCAAAATCGTTATGGTTACTATTGGACCGAAGCAGAGGTTGAAGAACGTGAAAAACAGGCCATGATAAAGGCGTTTGATGCGATTTATGCTATTAAGCAAGAATACAATGTGACAATGCGTGAAGCGGCGTATATGTATTCAATCAAACGTGTAACCGCGGCAATGAAATTACGTGGTGCTTGCTAGTATTTCGCGTAATTAGCGGTTTGTGATTGGTGGTTGGTGTTTTACCAACCACTTTTTGTTTGACTTTTCGATATTTTTGTTACATAATTGCCCTGCAAATCCCAAAGATTGCCATTTGAATCAATCCTGTATGCGGTCGCATAAGGCACATCATCTGATGAGTTTCATCTTTGATGTTGGTTTTCTTTGTGGTTTAAAACAGTTTAAATACTAAGGAGTAAAATATGGCAACTGTTATCAGATTAGCACGTTATGGTGCAAAAAAACGCCCTTACTATCATATTGTCGTTACAGATTCTCGTAATGCACGTAATTCTGGCAATATTTTAGATGTTGTTGGTAAATATGACCCAATGTTAGCACGTGATAATGACAAACGTGTCATTTTAAAAATTGATGAAATCAAGGCTTGGATGGCCAAGGGTGCAAAACCTTCTGATCGTGTTTACCGTTTCTTGGCAAATGCTGGCTTGGTTGCGAAACGCGTTGTTCCAACACAAACAAAAAAGAATTTGCAATCTGAAAAAACTTTGCAAAAAATCAAAGACAAAGCAGATAAATTGGCAAAAAT
The DNA here is from genome assembly GCA_902776515.1 of uncultured Pseudomonadota bacterium. Classification (GTDB taxonomy): domain Bacteria; phylum Pseudomonadota; class Alphaproteobacteria; order Rs-D84; family Rs-D84; genus Enterousia. The sequence continues at coordinate 7,589 of CACYQE010000019.1, read as the reverse complement.
AGCCGAAGAAAAAGCCGCTGCAGAAGCTGCCGCTAAGGCCGCTGCGGAAACACCTGCTGCAGAAGAAACTGCACCAGAAGCCCCAGCAGAGGCACAATAAATGTCTGACATAAAATGTCCTTATGATGGTGATTTTTGCCGCAAAAAGCAGGATATCCTTGACAAGTGTGCAAATTACACCATCAGTTCGATATGTCCCGGGTTTGCAAAATGTCCCGAAAATTTCAGCGTTTGCCCAATCGCAGATGATAAATCCAGGCGTTTTGATTGTGCACGTTTTCGCCGATATGAATATATCGTTCAAAAACATGGACTGTTTATAAAATGAGTGGTCAAAAGAAAATCTTAATCGGAAAAATAGTTGCTTTCCAGGGTGTTCGTGGTGATGTGCGTATTCAAACATATACCGAACACCCCGAAGATTTTCGTAAATTAACGATTCACAGTGATGCGTTTGAATCAAGGAATTTTAAATTTGTTCGGCGATTGAATCCGCATTCTGACATTATAATCGCACATATCAATGGTTACGATGACAGAACAGCAGCCGAGGTTTTACGTGGTACTGAAATATTTGCATTACGTGAAGAATTGCCAAAAACATCGAAAGATGAATTTTATCAAACTGATTTAATTGGAATGGAGGTTGTGCAAGGCGGAAGTTTATTGGGGAGAGTTGAGTGCTTTCATAACTTTGGTGCCGGCGATATTATGGAATTGGATAACGGCAATATGATTGCTTTCCAAGGTGTCAAGGTTGATTTTGAATCAGGCAAGATTATCAAGGATTAACAAAAAATGAAACGATGCTTTTATTTCCGCAAAAAATTTGTATACAGTTGCGAAAATTGCGTAGAACCGTTACCAACGTGCAGTGTTGTTTTAACAAGTCTTGAAGATGACTTGAAATACCATTACAAAAGATAGCACAGTTTCCATTTTTTATGAAAGGAGAAATTAACATGAAAAAAGGAACAAAACTTGTTGCTTTATTGTTAGGCCTTGCCTTAGTTGCTCCTGCTTGCTCACCAGCAAATAATCCAAGCAAATCTTCTCAAGATCCAGGTACATCTTCAGAAGCTCCAGCATTTCATGAACCCGCTGTTCAATGTCCTTTTTCTGTGCAATGTTGCCAGGTTGTAAAATATGCACTAAGCAAAGGTATTCAGACAAAAATTAATGAAGACATTGTGGATTTTTGTAATGTCAAAAATCAAAAAGAATGGGAAAAAATTATACACTATCTTTGCAGTGGTGGTTGTGCCTCTTCGTTAAAGGCAAAATTTAAATTCAAAGGGAACTAAATCGTGCACTTTAACATATTGACCATTTTCCCAGAAATGTTTCCCGGCACACTTGGTGGTGGTGTTGTTGGGCGTGCATTGGTTGATGGTGTTTGGTCGTATGATGTTATAAATATTCGTGATTTTGCTATAAACGAGTATGGCAGTGTAGATGATGCTCAGTTTGGCGGTGGTGTTGGTATGGTTATGCGTCCCGATGTTTTGGGAAACGCCTTGGATTCTGTAAAGAATTTAGGCCGGATTATATATTTTTCACCACGTGGCCCCAGGTTGAATCAAAAAATGGTTCGCGAATTTGTTACCGAACCGCAAAACAAAGTATACACCCTGCTCTGTGGTCGTTATGAAGGTATTGACCAACGGGTCATAGATGAATATAATATCCAAGAAATATCTGTTGGCGACTATATACTGTCCGGTGGCGAAATTGCCGCACAAGTTTTTGTTGACAGTGCCGTTCGTCTGATGGATAATGTGCTTGGTGGCGGGGCCGAGGCAACCGCCAATGAGAGTTTCGAAATCGGGGGGCTGGAATGGCCGTTATACACCCGCCCGTCGGTATGGCGTGGACAAAGTGTCCCAGAAGTCCTGCTGTCCGGTCATCACGGCAATATAGAAAGATGGCGGAAACAACAATCGGACGAAATAACTAAACAAAGACGTCCGGATTTAATAAAGGAAAATGAAAAATGAATATCATTAAAAAAATTGAAGAAAAACAAGTTGCAAAGATGAAAGGTGATAAAGTTATCCCTTCTTTTAAATCTGGTGATACAGTTCGCGTTCACGTAAAAATCAAAGATGGCGATAAATTCCGTATTCAATTGTTTGAAGGTGTCGTTATCGCTCGTGATGGTGGCGAAGGCAACACTGCATCTTTCACTGTTCGTCGTGAATCTTATGGCGTTGGTGTAGAACGCAAATTCCCTCTTTACAGCCCGGCAATTGAAAAAATTGAAAAGGTTCGCATTGGTCGTGTTCGCCGTGCAAAACTGTTCTTCTTGCGTAAACTGTCTGGTAAAAAGGCACGTATCGTTGAAGATTTGTCTGCGGCATCTGCTGAAAAGACTGCGAATAAATAATCTGATGATTTACGGGGGGCAAAAAATGACAAAACGTTTTATTAGTTGTGTGTTTTTTGCCCTTTGTTTTTTTGTGTCTTTGGCGAATAATGCAAATGCGTTTGTTGAAAAAAATTTCGCTGTTGTCCAAATTTTAGATAAAGCCGCCGGCAAGGCCCGAACGGTTACTTTGCCTGTTGGTCAAAAGGTTGAATTTGAAAAATTGTACCTTTTAACACAAAAGTGTTTACAAACAGATCCGTTTATGGCGGAAAATTTCTATGCGTTTGTTGAAATTACAAAATCTGATTCTGCTAAAATTTTTAGCAACTGGATGAATCGAAACGCACCCGGGGAAAACCCCGTGCAAAATCCAGATTATGACGTTTGGTTGTTACGGTGTGAATAAAACAAAAAGGACAAAAAATGAAACAATTTATTAAAAAATACTTAAAAATTATTATTGGTATTATGGTTTTATTACTTGTTTTGTTCGTATTTATTCAAACACAAAAGACGACATCATTAGAAACGGGAACATTAAAAGATTGGCGTTCTGCATCAATAGCCAGACGTGAAAATGCGGTTAAAATATTAACTGCTACGGATGATAATTTAAATTTATTGGTTGCTTGCGTTGATAAAATGGCCGGGTTACCAGATTCTTCGGATATGTCTGTTCGCGATGCAACCGAATTTTGTTTTGTTGGTTTGCAATTAAAAAATAATATCTAGGTGGTTTTTATGCCAGAAGATAAATTGATTCGCATGGATATGGGCAAAGTCGTTGGAAACATTTCCAACGCATCTGAACGTCCTGTTGTTTGTCTTGGAATAGAATCTTCGTGTGATGAAACCAGTGCGGCAATTGTTGATTCAAACAAAAACATTTTATCGCATATTATATATTCTCAAATTCCAGAACATCAAAAGTATGGTGGTGTTGTACCGGAATTGGCTGCACGTGCACATATTTTGGCTATTGACGAGGTTATACGTCAAACGTTGATTCGTGCAAACAAGACCATTGATGATGTGGATGTTATTGCGGCCACTGCTGGTCCTGGTTTGATTGGTGGTGTTTTAATTGGTTGGATGGCGGCAACAGGTATTGCCCAATCAACCGGTAAACCATTGGTTGCAGTTAATCATTTGGAAGGTCATGCATTGGTTCCCCGTCTTAGTGCCGCGGCGGCGGATAATTCCAGTATTAAAATATCTGTGGAATTTCCATATCTGTTAATGTTGGCTTCGGGTGGACATTGTCAGATTTTGTTGGTTTCTGGGGTCGGTAAATATGAACTGTTGGGGCAAACGTTGGATGACAGTGCGGGCGAAGCGTTTGACAAGGTTTCAAAAATGTTGGGGCTGGGGTATCCCGGTGGGCCAATTGTCGACAAACGTGCGGCACTTGGTAATCCACGTGCATTTCATTTCCCACGACCTTTGACTGATAAACCCGGGTGTGACTTTTCATTTAGTGGCATAAAAACAGCCGCACGTTCGTTACTTGATAAAAACCCTGAACCACATTCGGATGAATTTATAAATGATTTCTGTGCATCGTTTCAGGCATCAGTTGTTGACTGTATAATCAATCGGTTGGAAAACGCCATTAAAGCAGAATCTGTTCGCAACGCATCGCCAAAAACACTGGTTGTGGCTGGCGGGGTTGCAAAAAACAGTGCTATTCGTTCTGCTATGGAAAGAATGGCACGTGCACACAATATGATTTTTGCAGCACCACCAATGAATTTATGTACCGATAACGGTGCAATGATTGCATGGGCCGGGTTAGAAAATTTCAAGATTGGTAACATTGTAAAGGAACCCATAGCCCCCCGCCCACGCTGGCCATTGACAGAATTATAAATTGAAATTAATTATGTCATATGGTACAATGTCGCAGGAATCTGGATGGATACAAGAAATAAACTATCTTACTATGATAAAGCCACGCGTGAATTGATGAAACGCGCTGCTGGTTATTCTGATGTCATGTTTGCTGAATATTCTTTACCTTATGCGGTGGCGGCACTGCGTGAGGCTTTTAAACAAAAATTAACATATCAAAAGGTGTTTGGCAAAGATATGTTTCGCAAATATTATCCATCTAAATCTGACCCTGCACAAGATTTTTGCTTGATCAGCAGTTATTTATTATATATGCGCACAGGTGGCGATAAGGTATGGGACATAAAAACAGCAGGGATACATACCTGGTTACAAGCAAAAAATAATTCAGAACCTTTTGATATTACATTTACGCAATTTGTTTCTCCACACCAACGTGCAAGTATGACATACGATTATTTTATACAAAACGTTTTTCCATATGAAGATGGTCGAACAGAATCTAGAATTGAAAAAGATGAAGTGTTTTTAGACGATCTGGTGAAACGTGCACTTATATTGGAACAACGTGCAGGACTTAAATAATATGTTACCACAACCAGAACCTTTTGTTAAACCTGATATGATTTTTTCGGTTTCAGATGCATCCGCATTACTCAAAGGTGTGGTTGAAACGGCCTTTCCTTCGATTAAAATTCGCGGTGAATTATCGCAAATTACACGTGCTTCATCTGGGCACATATATATGACGATAAAGGATTCAAATGCCGCAATGTCTGTAATTATTTGGCGTGGCACACCGGTAAATTTTAATCTGACCGATGGGTTAGAGGTTGTTATCACCGGACGATTAACAACATACCCCGCACGCAGCAATTATCAATTAATCGCAAACAGTATAGAAATGGCCGGTGTTGGTGCTATTTTAAAAATGCTTGAAGAACGTAAACAAAAACTTTATACCCTGCGACTGTCCAGGGCCAAACAGCGGCCGCCGAAGTTGCCGCGGGTGTAGAATATTTCAATCGTATGAAAAATGTTGACGTGATAATTGTTGCTCGTGGCGGTGGTTCACTGGAAGATTTGTTGCCTTTTTCTGAAGAGATTGTTGTTCGGGCGGTTGCAAACAGCGAAATCCCTGTTATAACAGGCGTTGGACATGAACCTGATTGGATGTTGGTTGATTTTGCTGCTGATTTCCGGGCACCTACTCCGACTGGTGCGGCCGAAGCGGTTGTTCCAACTAAACTATCGTTGATTCAAGAATTGGATAATATTGGACACCGTATCAGCACGAATCTTGTTTCTAAAATTACAAATGCAAAACAGCATATTGAAACAATAACTATTAAAAGCCCAAAGCAAATGGTTATGGAACGTTATCAAAGGCTGGATGATGTTGCACGAACATTGGGATTCATTATAAACGCAAAAATGTCTGATACCCGGCATAAAATGGAATTTGTAAACAATTTACCAAACATATTTGCTGATAAAATCGCCAACTTGGTTAAGGGTGTGGAACATGCCGGACAAATGTTAAACTCTTTGGGGTATAAAAACGTTTTGGCACGCGGTTACGCAATTGCACGTGATGCAAACAACGTAATTATATCCAGTACATCAGAAGCTAAACACATTGTGTCAATTGAATTTGCTGATGGTGTTGCAACCATTAAATAGAGAAAAGCCCGGCTTTAATGTTTAACCAGTGTGTTTGCGGTTGCCAAGGCCTCTGGGGTGATGGCGGCACCGCTGATTATACGTGCAATTTCATTCAAGCGTTCATCCCCACTGATTTCAAAAACGTGTGTTGTGGTTATATTGTTTGCAGATGTTTTTTCAATTTTGAAGTGTTTGTCGGCATAGCCTGCAACCTGGGCCGAATGAGTAATAACTATTGCCTGAGATTCGGTGGCAAGACGATTTAACCTGTCGCCAACCGCACTGGCGGTGGCACCGCTTATTCCTGTATCTATTTCATCAAAGACAAATGTGTGTGTATGCACATCGTCAGCCAACACGACACGCATTGCCAACATTAATCGTGCTAATTCGCCGCCTGATGCTGATTTATGCAACGGAGCAAATGGCATACCGGGATTTGTCTTAATCATATACATTATATCATCTATCCCGGCAGCCGTTTCAGGAACGTTGGTGATGTTAACCATAAAATCTGCATTACCTAATTTTAAATCAGGCAGTTCACGTAAAATACGGTTACGTAACTCATCCGCCGCCGCATGGCGATATTCAGACAGTTTCATTGCAACGGCATCATATTCTTTTTTTGCATTTGAAACAACAGTTTGCAATTTATGCAGTTCCGCATCTGAATTATTTATAGTGTTTAATTGCTGTTCCATTTCGGATAATTTAGCGTGCAATTCATCCGGTTGAACGTGATGTTTGCGTGCCGCCGCACGAATAGCAAACAATCGTTCTTCTATGGATTCCAATGTATCTGTGTCAATATCATCAACAGTTAAACGTTCTGTTACTTCTGCAACTGTTTCGGCGGCAGAGTATAATTTATCTATCTGTTCAGCATAAGGGTTAGGTGTTGTTTTTATACGTTCAAGTATATGTGCCACAGAATAAATTTGTGATTCCAATGAATTTCCACCATGTCCCAAAACATCATTTGCTTCTTTTATAACCGCGGCATTTTTTTCCGCATTCATCATATCAGCACGTTTGGATGCTAAATCATCTTCTTCGCCCAACTGAACGTTTAAAGATTTTAATTCTGCAACATTATGCTCTAAATATTCACGTTCGGCCTCGCTGCGTGCCATTAAATCACGAATCTGGGCCAGTTGTGTGTTTGCAGAATTGTATTCGCGATATTTTTTGTGAACAGTGTCCAACAATTCAACAAACCCAGGAATGTTTTTTGTTGCAAAATTATCCAAAGAAACACGATGCAAAGATGGATTTAATAAAGCGTGATTTGCAAATTGACCATGAATTTCGACCAAACCATCGCCAACCGCTTTTAATGTTTTAACGGATACCGGAACATCGTTAATCCATGCACGGCTTTTGCCATCATTACCAAGTGTTCTGCGTAAAATAACCGAACCATCGTAATCAATACCAGAATCTTGTAAAATTTGTAAAACACCGGAATCTGCTGCGTCAAATTCCGCGATAACAGATGCGTTTTCGCAACCATTACGAATTAAGCCAACATCGGAACGTTCGCCAAGTGCCAAAGATAAAGCATCCATTAAAATACTTTTACCTGCACCCGTTTCACCGGTTAATATATTCAAACCCTTACCGAATTCAAGATTCAGTTTATCAATCAAAACAATATTAGAAATTCTTAAACTTGTTAACATGGTGGTATTATAGTGCTTTT
>CACYQE010000018.1 GCA_902776515.1 uncultured Pseudomonadota bacterium | reverse complement strand
GAAGATTCAACCGTCAGCGGAAAAATGTCCGATTTAAACAGCATTAACATTTCTTTTGATACCGCAAACGCTTTTGGCATCACCGACAGTGCCCAACTTGTTGCCCAATACAATGGTTCCACGTTATACAGTGCTGTTTATCCAAATTGTCGTAATGCCGTCCGTTCCGATTGTTCTGATGCCGCATTGCAACGTGCGATCACGGCATACCTGATGTCAATAGAACAAGATTGCAACACTGTTCAAACCGCACTGGTCAACAAACAAAAGGAATTAAAGGCCGCCGTTCGTGAAGGCAGTGCTATGTTGGATTTGGCACGTATTGAAAACCGTAAAAAACACAACTCTGATGATTTTACCGCGTGTCTTGGCAACGTTGAAGCCGCGGTATTAAGTGAACAAGTTTGCGGTGCGGATTACCATAAATGTTTGGACAATGGCGAATATATTGATGTAACAACCGGTGCACCAATTGCCGGGGTGGTTGGTTTTGCAAATCTTGGGAAACTTTTACAATTTTCAAACAGCGTTAATGACGTTAACGCCACAGACCAAAGGTTATCATTGGTTCCGGAAAACACAAAGTTTGTAACAAATTTTGAAAACAAAACAAAAAAGTTTGCCAAAGATGCGTTGGATAAATGTTCTGAAATTGCGGATTCTGTGTGGTCAGAATATCTGGACAAGGCATTGTTAGCCATTCATTATGCCCAACAGTCCAAGGTTAAAACTATACGTGATGGATGCTTTGATTTAATAACTGCGTGCTATTCGGACCGGAATGCCGCAATCACCACCGCGATGAAGGATTTAATTGATGGGACAACCGAAACATCTTTGATACCGGATAAAATCACATTAACACAAAATATGTGTAACGATTACATCCAAAGCTGTAACGAATTGTTTGGCGATGAGAATAATACACTTGTAGAACAATATGTTAACAATCAAAAAGAAACAGACACTTTGGCGGCGTGCCGTGCGGTTGTTCAACAATGCTTTACAAAATATGGCGGTGCGAATTACGAAAACTTTTATTACCCGTACAGTGGTCTGTTTCAACCATACACCGTGGACACCACTGATGACGAAGCGGGGGAACCGCTTGTCCAAACGGCACTTGACTGGTTTAGCTTATATGAATACGATGAAAGAGGAAATCGTATTAACACGAACACGGTAGATGAAGACGAAAACCCTATCCCAAAATATAAATCGCCATGTGCGAAAGAGGTTGCCGAAATAGCCAGTTGCCGTGCCCAAATAGAAAAAGTATTTGGTGGTTTTGACAGTATTATTGCGACAAGAACAATTGACCCATCGTATGGTTCAATCACATATAGTAGTGTAAACAATGATACTACCTCTGGTAATAGTGATGTTGCACATGGTTATGGTTGGGTTAGGACTAATCCTAATACGGATAATCCTAACCGCATTGATTTTGGACTCTTTACAAATCGTAGCACCCGTCCAGTCGGTATCGCGACCGAGGTTTATAATAACATTGTCGATAATCTGCAAAATCAATGTTTGAATGCGAACGGCAGATTTGTCGAAGCACAAAATATTAACGTGACACTTAAAAAGATTGAGTCTAATAATACTTCTAATAATACTTACCATAAAGATTATTGTTATTACAAGGTCCCAAGTGAATATCTGGGGGTTCTGAGCGAATCTACTACTGATAGTGGTACCTGTTCTGAGGACGACAACGATAACTGTTATGAATATGTGTGTCCACGTAATTATGTTGAAAATATTGATGTTAATGCGTGGGGTATATGTTCGTGTTGGCAAAATGGTGCACGCCGCAGTCTGAATGGGACTTCATCAAAATGTTCAGCATATTTTCCTTATAATTCGGATAATAGTTCTGCACAATGTCCTGATAATGTTTCTGCACGACTCTTTTATCCGGAAACCGATATACAATGGTGTAAGGCAGGAATAGATGTTATAACCGATCGGGTTACAATCCCAGGAATTCCAACGCCAGACAACACCCCATACGGGTTAAACGCATCCCAGTAACCATAAGTTTTTTCCGACAGTGTATTATATGTGTGTGCGTTTATCACGCAGAAAACAAAACTAGCAATGAAGGGTTTTAAAAATATCAGCGGCGATAATCTTGCTGGCCGCACCATTTGGTCGTATCCACATTTTATCAGCAGTCGCCAATTCGGATATCATTTTTGCACGATTCGATGGTAAAACAACCGTATCAAACGTATTCACTATTGTTTCAGCGTTCGCATCCGCCCCCAAACATTCAGGATATACCCCACGGTTTAACAATATGTTTACCAACGAAACCCAACGAACCCGTATGCAACGACTAAGTAGCCATACCGTTATCGGATTCATTTTATATGTAATTATCGCGGGAACATGTAACATCGCCAATTCCACAGAAACCGTTCCACTGGCCGCGATTGCAACGTATGTTTTGCGATATAAATCATAACGATTTTTACCATCAACCAATTCAGGTTTAACCGCCCAATTCTTTATATGTTCACGCACATATTTTTCCGTTGTTTCAACCGTTGGTATCACAAATTTATATCCCAAATATCCACACGAATACAAGGTTTCTGTAACCGTTTTGAAAATCGGCATCAGTTTACGAACTTCGTTCATACGGCTGCCTGGAATCAACGCTATAATTTTTTCATCGGTATTTTGCTGTCGAACTGATGTTCCCAACAAAGATTCTGCAACCGGGTGACCAACCGCAACAGTATCCAAACCATACTTAGTAAAGTAGGGGACTTCAAAATCAAAAAACGCATATAATTTATCAAACGTTTTGGCGTATTTTTTTGCACGCCCCGGTCGCCAGGCCCAAACCTGGGGGGCAACAATATGATGGAAACGCATCCCAGCATCAATCAATTTACGTCCATCTGGTTTTTTACGCAATTTTTTTATCACAGATTGGGCAAAACTTGGTGAATCAATTGTCAAAACCATATCCGGCTTTTGTGCGATGATTGCATCAACAGTCTGGTTTATACGGCGTAGTAATGTTCGTGCATGGAACAAAACCTCGGTCACACCCATCACGGATAAATCAGACAAAGGAAACAGACTTTTTAAACCACATGCCTGCATTTCCGTGCCACCAATTCCGCAAAATTCAACACCTGGCAAATTGCACATCACACGTGCACCCAAACAGTCCCCGGATACTTCACCCGCAATTATAAAAATTTTTGGTTGTTTATTCCGCATGTGCCGATGTATTAATTCCACGTTTCGAACGATTTTCAATAAAGTCAATCGCATCCATTGCGTATTTGTTGTTTTTTACTTCCTTGCGAACACGTGCCAAACGTTCGGCAACAGTGCCATCGGTTTCACGATACACCGCATAATATACGCTGTGTATTGCGTGCATATCTTCGTTAGTAAACCCATGACGCATCAGACCAACACGATTGATTGTGCGATATACCGCACGCGGTGTGCCTTCGTATATGGCATACGGCAAAATATCACTGGTAACACCGGTCATACCCGCGATAAAGGCATAGCATCCAATACGCGAAAACTGTAAAACCATTACGCCACCAGACAAAATAGCGTTATCTTCAATCTCAACGTGACCAGCAACCTGAACCAAATTGGACATAACAACATTATTACCAATTTTACAATCATGACCAACATGGGCGTTAACCATAATCTGGCAATCATCGCCAATAACCGTTCCATCAGATGCAGGTGTCCCAGAATGAATCGTAACATATTCACGAATACGACAACGCTTGCCAATACGGACACCGGTCATTGCGGATTCATCCTGCCATTTTAAATCTTGGCTCATAACGCCAAGGACAGCAAAGGGGTAAATAATAGAATCATCACCAACAGTCGTTTTCCCATCAATAACGACACTGGAAACTAATTCAACACGATCGCCCAAAACGACATCAGGCCCAACCGTACAAAACGGTCCTATTTTGCAATCCTGGCCCAATTTGGCATTTGGATGAACAATCGCACTTGGGTGTATTTCTGTCATAACTATTCCATTTATCTTTTAATTTAAGTCTTGTCAGATACTACACCATACGATGCGAAATTCATATTCAATAAATATAACAAATTATAACAAGTATTTTGCATCACGTAATTTGAACGGATGCATTGCCAACAACAAAATCCCCATTGCTGTTACAGTTGGAACATTTATCAAAACACCAAACAATGTAACCGTCCATGCAAACAACCCATCAACAACACCCGACTTTTTGCTTTCTGAATGCCATACCGACAAACCAAACAACAATGTAACAGAAAATACAGCAAACAAGAAAACAGGAACAGCCTCGGTCAAAGCGAACAACACAACACCAAACAAAGTTGTAAAACGTAATAACCACTTTAACTTAACATACGCACTCTGATGAACACGATTGCGTGGATTCACCATATAAACCATAACAGTGGCGACAGCAAAGAACCCGGTTAACAAAACCCACAACAAATGTATCAATGTTAAATTTCCCAATTGGGCAAAACGAAAATATTCTGGCTGCATCAACAAGCCGACAACTGTTGCCCCCATAACCAACAGCGAACTGGGCAAAATACGCATTTGACGACCGGTGTAACGGCCAAGCCCCAAACCAACCAAAACAGCACAAACCTGCAAAACAGGTCCCCACCAATTCAAAGTATCGCTTAATGCCACAGGCAACAAAATTACCAAACCAGACAAAATATTCACCAACCATTTACGTTTATTTGATGCATCCGCCCCCCCATACCAAACCGGAATTTTAACATTTCTTGTTTTAATTCCGACAAATATTGACGCAACAAACAAAATCATCGCGGTAACCCACGGTAACAAAGATACTTTATCCCGCAATACACCATAATTTCCACCCATCAACACAACCCATATCGCTGTTATAACAACAACCCAAAACGACACATTTTCCACCGAAACATATTTTCCAAAGCCCATCTTGGCGATAAAGGATTTTCCCAATAAATAGATTCCAACAAATAACGGACTGCACAACAATGCATTCCAAAAAAATGCCGGCGTAACCAGGGCCGCATTATTAAAAGCACTGGCCGCAGAAGAAACAACTATCACATCATCGAACATAAACTTGCCTTTTGTTTTTATTAGGTTATTATATATAGGCATGACAGAAAAACAAGAAATTTTTACCTTGCTTGGTGGACGTGTTAAAATTAAACGCGGTCGATATAATCCAACATCTGATGCAGTATGGTTGGCGGCTTTGCCCGAAAAACATCCTTTGACCGTATTGGATATAGGAATTGGGACGGGCGGGGTGGCTTTGTGTTTGGCATCACGTATGCCGCATATTGAAATCACGGGAATTGACGTTTCCCAAGAAATGTTGGACGAATGTGCCACAAACTTTCATTTAAACAACAAAACCGCCGAACTTGTCAATGCAGATATTATGACATGGCAAACAGACAAAACGTTTGATTTGGTCGTAACTAATCCACCATATTTCAAAGGCACACCCGCAAAACACAATGCACACCACAATGTCAACCTTGGACAATGGACACGGCGTTGTGTTGCACGTGTAAAACCAAACGGTACATTTGCGACCATTGTCGATGCAGGGGTGGTCGCGGACGTTATTGCCGAAGTCAACAGACACTGTGGCGACATAAAAATATTGCCATTATTTAGCACAAAAAATACCGCCGAACGCGTTTTAATATCGGCTGTTGTTGGTTCACATGCCAACACCCAGATGTTTCAGGGCATAAATATGAATTGCGAGGCTGTTTTGCGTGATGGCTTGACTATTAACGATTATTTGACTATGCTGTCAGGGTTATGATAAATTTTATAACAAGATATTTTACGTCACTATGGGCGTTTATGACATCACCTTTTCGGGCGGTGTGGCGTATTATAAGCCGTATATTCCCGCCACGTGAATTTACCGTGATGGATGTTCCACGTGGTAATGTTTATACTTTCCAACAGAGTAGTTTTTGGCGTTTTACAAAATTTTGTGCCAAAATGGGCTTGATTATATGGGCAACTTGGTCAACATACGTGTTCGTTTATCATCGACCTATGCTGCAAAAAAGAACGATGCAGCTGGAACAGATGCGGACAAAATACGCCCAACACATGACCGATTTACAGGTATACCTTGGCAAATACAACGAATTAACAAAAAATATCAATGTTATTGACGACAAATTATTAAAAGACAACAAACTGACCGATGCCCAAAAAGAAGATTTGATTAACGAACGTCTTAAAACGTGGGGTGAATTAGACTTTTTGAAAACTCGTATTACCGAAATGTTTACAGACGAACATTATACGCCTGAATATACAAAATTTTCTGATTTGGCGGTTGAATACGAATTAACCCGTGCCGAAAATGATGAATTAAAAAAACGCGATGCCGAAATGGTTGATACTGTTGCAAAAATATTAGAAACAGACAACAAAATCATTGAAACCGTATCAAAATTAACAAATGAAAAAATCGCTGATTTACGTGCAGATTTAAAAAATATAAACGGAACGTTTGCGACACTTGGAATCAGCCAAGAAACACTGATAACAAACGCGAATAAGTTTTCAAGTCAATTGGTTGGTTCGGTATTTAACCCGTTGGAAATAGACAAAGGTTTGGATGAAAAATATCAAAAATTGGCCGACAACCTGACGTTATGGAATGGATTAAACAAATTAAGACGTATTCTGCCACTGGGGGCACCTGTTGCCAAGGTTAACATAACGTCTAAATACGGTATGCGCAAAGACCCATTTACCGGGGCACCGAAAAAGCACAAAGGTGTTGATTTTTCTGGTAAAATAGGGACCGAGTTAATGGCCGTGGCACCGGGACGTGTTATATCGGCCGGCGAACGTGTTGGATACGGAACAACAGTGGAAATTGACCACGGACTTGGCTTCACAACATTGTATGCCCACTTGTCAAAGATTAAAGTATCTCGTGGCGATTGGGTTCGTCCCGGAACGATTGTTGGGTTGGGCGGTTCTTCGGGACGCTCAACAGGACCACATTTACACTATGAAATTAGATACAAGGGCAATCCGTTCGACCCAGAAAAATTCGTAAAGGAATAAGGAGCAAAAAATGTTGGCATTCACAAACGCAGACGAAAAAACATCCCCAACAATTATTGGGGCTGGCTGTAAGATGACCGGCAACATAAATACTGACCACAATGTTCAAATTCATGGTCATGTTGTTGGCGATATCGTTGCTGAAACTGTGGTCATTGGTCGTGGCGGATTGGTCGAAGGCAAAATAAATGCCGAAACATTATTCCTGCACGGAACATTAACCGGGCCCGCAACTGTTGATACGGCAAACGTGTTCAGTCATGCAAGAATGACCGGCGTATTAACATATCGCACATTAAACATCACAGGGAACACCGGATTAGAATGTAAATTAGCAAAACGCAAAGATACCAAGGATAAATAAAATGAACAAAACAATATCAAAAGTTTTTATCGCCGCCGATCATCGTGGGGTAGGGTTAAAATTGTATTTAATTGAAATGTTAAGTGCCGCCGGATATAACGTTGTAAACCTGGGGACCGATGATTTGAATACACCAGTTGATTTCCCGGATGTTGCAAAAAACTTGGCGGACGCAATGTTGGATACTGATGACGATGTTCGTGGAATTTTAGTATGTGGCACGGGTGCCGGGGTACAGATTGCCGCAAATCGCTATCGCCATATTCGTGCGTCACGCTGTGACCGCCCGGACCAGGCACGCGATGATCGTTTCCACGATGATATAAACGTTTTGGCACTGGGGGCCGATGATATAGATATTGAAATGGCGTTCCTGTGTGCCCAGGCTTTTTTAGAAAGCCCATTTGATAACTCTGAAAAACGCCGCCGCAGAATTGAAAAGATTTCATGACATTAATAGCTTCAGGAAACACCTTTGGACGATACACATCATATCATATATAAAAAACATTCAATAGACTATGATTTAACATATTACAAATATTGTCTAGGTCGTCAGTTATTGGACCTTGGCGACTTGAATGATTGGCTTAAATTTCGTATTGAAAATGGATTAATACCCAAAGAAGAATGCACTCCTGAATTTATGCTATGGAGTGTTAAATATATTAATAGCTTTTGTCTTCCAGCTTTTCTTGAAATACTCCCCGAAGAAGAAATTCCAGATTCTGTCAAAATAGCCGCCGTCCAAAAGGATAATCATGGTGACCTTTTAGGTTTATTAAAACACCCATCGGATGCTGTTATTAATGCGGCACTCGAAACCGCAGGACAGGCTATCATACACATATCAAAACCAACCAACAAACAAAAACTATTGGCACTAAGTAATTCTATTGAAACACCAGATTTAATAACCAAAATTGAAAAACCAACAATTCAAATGCAAAAAATTCATGTTATGGGCTATTTTGATGGGATAAAATATATAAAAAAACCGTGTGAAGCCGTAAAAATAGCCGCAGTAAAAGCCCATGGCGTACCAGTTTTAAAAAACATTAAACATCCCAGCGAAAACGTCTTATTAACTGCTATTGCACACACATTCCCTGTAACCGATATAAGATTTTTTACACGTTATATCCCACATCCGAACCAAAAAATTTTATGTGCTATCAAACATCAAATCAATCTAACCAAACAATTTATTAAAAATCTAGAAACAGAAAAAGAAAAAAATTCCCCAGAACATGACGAAAATAACATAGATTTCTTTTGTGATAAGTGTTATAGCATAACCCCCTGTGCAACAATTCAAATTATGGAAAGTCACTTATCAGAACAAGATAAAAAGAACGCATTAAACCAACTTCAAGAAAAACACATAATTGATATTTTTCCATTTCCAGATTTATTACAAAGCAAATCAAAATAAGAAAAAACAACCGCCCAAACGGGCGGTTTCACTAAACGCTAACCACAAACCACTAATCACTTTTTCACCACAAAATTTACCAATTTCTTTGGCACTACTATGGTTTTAATGATTTCGGCACCGGTTAATTGGCGGGTGGCGGTGTTTTTAGCCATCGCAACCAAATCGTCATTACCCGCATCAACATTCGCAGTAAATTCGCCAACACGTTTACCATTTACGGTGACTGCAAAGATTGTTGTGGTTGCAACCAACTTTGACGCGTCAAACGTTGGCCATGGTTCGAACACCAACATATCGGTATGTCCCAACTTTTCCCACATTTCTTCGGTCAAATGTGGTGCGAATGGGTTCAGCATTTGAATCAAGATTTCATACGCACGGCGTGGCATTTTGCCGCCCGGAAACGCATTGATAAATTCCATCATGCCCGAAATCGCAGTATTAAATTTCATATTATTTTGTTCCCAAGGTGCCAAATAAAGAATAGCCATACGACATGCATCTGCACCTGCACGTGCGACAACATCGGACGATGGCACAACATTACCACGCGATTTTGACATTTTTTGACCATCTGGCCCCATAATCAAGCCGTTACTAGTACGTTTTTTATATGGTTCAACCCCCGGAACATAACCTAAATCAGATAACGCTTTATACCAAAAACGTGAATAGAGCAGGTGACGTGTCGTATGTTCCATACCGCCATTATAATGATCTACAGGCATCCATTTATCCAACTGGCTACGGCTACAAAATTCTTTATCGTTTTTAGAATCCAAATACCGCATAAAATACCACGACGACCCCGCCCATTGTGGCATAGTATCTGTTTCACGTTTCGCCGGTGCACCACAACAAGGACACGTTGTTTTTATCCAATCTGTTGCACGTGCCAACGGACTCTCGCCCGTATCGGTCGGTTTATAGTCATCCATGTGTGGTTGCAACAACGGCAATTCAGACTCGTTAATTGGTTGCCAACCACATTTTTCACAATAGACCATTGGGATTGGCTCACCCCAATACATTTGACGAGAAAAGCCCCAATCTTTTAATTTATATTTCTTGGTACCACGTGCAAAGCCGTGTTCGGTTCCGTATTTTATGGCGGCCGCAATAGCCGTTTCTTTGTCCATACCGTCCAAGAAAGACGAATTTATATGCGTTCCATCACCTTCGTAAACTTTATCAGGTTCGCCACCCGCCAAAACCGGAATAATTTCCAAACCAAATTTCTTGGCAAAGTCCCAGTCGCGTGAATCGTGTGCCGGCACCGCCATAATCGCACCAAAACCATAATCCGCCAACACATAGTCAGAAATAAAGATTGGAACATCTTTATTATTAAACGGATTTTTTGCCATAACGCCGTCCAATTTAACACCGGTCTTGTCCTTGGTGGCATCAGTGCGTTCAATTTCAGATTTCGCCTTGGCCGCCGCAATATATTCGCGTGCCGCATCAGCATTTTTTATCTTTCCTTCATCAAGCCATTTTTTCACCAATTTATGTTCTGGGGCAACAACACAGAACGTCACACCAAATATGGTATCAACGCGCGTTGTATAAACCGTCATAACGTCATCGCCGACACGAAAATCTACATCTGCACCATACGAACGACCAATCCAATTGATTTGCATCGTTTTTACTTTTTCAGGGTAATCAACCAACGCCAAATCATCAATCAAACGATCAGCATACTTGGTTATCGCCAAATTCCATTGTAATTTCATTTTCTTTTCAACCGGACCATGACAGCGTTCACAACAACCATCCTCCAACTCCTCATTGGTAAGATTTGTTCTGCAATTTGGACACCAATTCATAGGCAATTCAGATTTATATGCCAATCCCGCCTTGAAAAATTGGATAAACATCCACTGGGTCCATTTGATATATTCAGGATCAGATGTTGCGATTTTGGATTCCGGGTCAAAAGACAATCCCATAACAGAAATATCTTTTTCAAAAATATTTATCAATTCCGCAACAGAATCACGTGGATGTTTACCGATTTTTGTAGCATATTTTTCGGAAGAAATTCCCATAGAATCATATCCTATTGGAAACAAAACATCAAACCCACGCATACGTTTGTATCGTGCCATAACATCCATTCCAGTATAAGGCAACATGTGACCGACATGCAAACCCGAACCACTTGGGAAAGGGAATTCTATCAAATTATAGTATTTTGGCTTTGAACCATCGTTTTTCGGCACGAACGCACGTGCGTCACGCCAACGTTTTTGCCATTTTGCCTCACGCTCTATAATTTTTTTGATATCATCGGTCGCCATTTTGATACTCCTGTTATAAAATCTGCGGGGGTCAAGTTACCAAAAAAACACGAAATATGCAAGTTTTTTGTGTTTTCGGCTCTTTTTTATACGGTATTATTTTACCATATTGATTTTTCTTGACATTTCCGCCGGGTTGCGACATAATAGGGCGAACTTTTTAATTAACATAAAGGTAAAACAAAAATGGCAGCGACAAAATCGTTAAAAAAGTGCGAATTAGAGGCCAAATGGTATCTGATTGACGCAACTGATTGCACGTTGGGACGTTTGGCGGCATATACTGCGAACATCTTGCGTGGCAAAAACAAAGCCACATGGACACCGAACATGGATTGCGGCGACCATGTAATCATTATTAACGCGGACCGGGTTGCATTATCCGGGACCAAGGCCGATAAAACAAAATTCTATTGGCACACCACATATCCTGGCGGAATCAAGGAACGCACATTGGGTCAAATGCGTGCGGAAAAACCAACATTGTTGGTTAAAAACGCGGTAAAACGCATGATGGGTCGCCGGACGGCTGTTGCATTGGCTGACAAGCGTTTAACAAAATTGCACGTATATGCGGGTGCTGAACACAAACACGCCGCACAAAATCCGGTTGTTATTGATTTTGCTGGATTGAACCGTAAAAACAAAAGGGGCGAATAATGGCTACTACGACAAAGAAAACAACCGCCACAAAAAAGGCGACAACTGTTAAAAAGTCCGCTCCTGCAACCAAGGCTGCGGCATCCAAGGCGACAAAAGTGGTCGCAAAACCGAATTTGTCTGGTGCGATTTGCACAACTGGCAAACGTAAAGATTCTGTTGCACGTGTATATTTGATGCCGGGCAAGGGCAACATCACCATCAACGGCAAGGCTATGACCGAATACTTTCGCCGTCCGGTGTTGCAAATGATTTTGAATCAACCATTTGAAATCACCAATCGTACGGGTGCTTATGGTTATGGGTGGTGGCCTGTCAGGTCAGGCCGGTGCGGTAAAACACGGTATTTCCAAGGCACTGGAAAAGGCCGAGGCTGATTTACGCAAACCATTAAAGGCCGCGGGCTTCTTGACACGCGACAGCCGTGTTGTTGAACGTAAACACTACGGTTTCCGCAAGGCTCGTCGTTCTACTCAGTTCAGCAAACGTTAATATCGGGTTTGCGAATTGCGAATACAAAACCGCCCAGAACAGGGCGGTTTTTAGTTGCATAACGAACCCCACTTGACAAAAGTATAAATTTGCCCTATAATAACAGAGAACAACAAACAAAGGACAAAAAAATGTATAAAACAAAACAAAATTATAGTATAAATCCTTTAAAGTGTTTATTGATTGGTGGAATGATTGGGGTGGCCACATTGATTGGTTGCCGTAAAAAACCAACACCAACACCACCGACACCACAACCGGACCCAACCGACACAATTGTAATTCCAACAAAGGAAAAAACATTTGATTGGGACCTTGAGTTTGAATGGGCACCATCTGCAGATTCTATAAAAAAATATGCCGATGATCCGGAATATAAATACGTTTTTATAAACGCCACAAACCTGCATGCCCCTTCAGTAACTCAAGAAGGCATGCCGTGTAGCGGCTATCCAACCCGGGTATTTAAACGTGCACGTGATACACTACAAACCCGCCTTGATATAAACCCAAAGAAAGTTCGGGGTTCCGGCACGATTATTGTAGATAGGACATTGTCTGACGATGCGGCCCCAGGCGAACTCGGTATACCCAGGTCTGATAGCACATGGTATGACAATAATGGTTGGCGGGTAGCATATCGTCAGATTACTATGGGCAAATAGTTTTGTTTTAGTTTTTTATCTGAAGAGAGGCGGTGTTTTGTCCCTCTCTTTTTTTCTTTCTCGTCACCCCGGCGTATCGGGCCCTTTCACCGTCATACCGGCACCTTTCTTCGTCATACCGGCGTAGGCCGGTATCCCGCCAGTTTTTTTCTCGTCATCCCGGCGTATCGGGCCCTTTCTTCGTCATACCGGCACCTTTCTTCGTCATACCGGCGAAAGCCGGTATCCCGTCAGTTTTTTTCTCGTCATCCCGATGAAAATCGGGATCTCGGTCGGCTTTGTCGCGGATTGGTCTCAGGCGGCAATGCAGAGATACCGGCTTTCGCCGGTATGACGGGTAAGGAACGGGGGGGGCGGATAAAAAAATAAATTGCAAAAAAAAGCAGTTTTTTGTATTATTGCATTATGTCAAAATCAGGTGGATACGTTTATATTCTATCAAACAAAAAGAACGGAGTTTTATATATTGGTTCTACGTCTGATTTAATTGGGCGTGTTTATGAGCACAAAAACAAAATAATTCCGAACAGTTTTACCGCCAGATATAATTTGAATAAATTAGTTTATTTTGAATGGTATGATTCTTTGGAAAACATGGTATTACGTGAACGCCAAATGAAAGAATGGCACCGAAAGTGGAAAATTCATGCAATAGAATCTATGAACCCCGATTGGGAAGATTTGTATAACAAATTGTTAACAGATAACGGATATATGCCCGTAAGTAATTGATTTTTTTGTCATACAGTCTTTCACCGTCATACTGGCACCTTTCTTCGTCATACTGGCACCTTTCTTCGTCATACCGGCGAAAGCCGGTATCCCATTGCAACCGCCTGAGACCAATCCGCAACAAAGCCGACCGAGATCCCGATTTTCATCGGGATGACGAGAAAAAACTGACGAGACCCCGGCTTTCGCCGGTATGACGATTCACTAACCACAAACCACTCCCCCCACATTTTTCCCTTGCACGCCGAATGTTTTTATGCAAAACTTTCCCTAAGTGGGAAACAAAGGGGAAAAATTGCCAAACAATACCGTTTTTTCTAAAAAAAATCTTGGATTTTTCCTGTTTTTATGTGTTTTTGGAACAGCACTAAATTGTTCGGCACAAGGATACACATCTGCTGATATCGCATGTACAGATATTTGTGAAGAAGAAGGTTGTAATATACCCGAAGATCTTACAGGCAGCAACATCGAAGAAAAGTGCAAAAATGTAAAAGGATGTAAATATAATAACACCGGATGTAGATTTGGTGATCCAAACTATTACACCAATGTCAACACTATCAATGAGTGTCCAGGCGACTATCCATTATCCGCCACAGGGTCGTGGGATGCTAACCAATGTTATAAATCTGTAAATCTTGACCAAGCCACCATAAAATGTCGTATATACCAAAGTGGTACGGTAATGTGTGCAACAAGTAATATAACACAATGTCAAGGGACATGGGGGAACAGCCCTATTCAAAATGGGGATGGTTTTTGTGAGCTGAACTCTGCTGCTGTTTCAAATAACCAGTACGCAACGCAGAACAGTACAAACCTTTCTGCCGCACATCTGGAAAACAATTCTGTCTATTTAAACACCCGTGCATGCAATTTGTTTACAAACAACACAACACCTGTTCCCAATGTGTCTAGTGAAGAAGCAGAATGGTTTTCCGGAAACGGCGATAACAATCCCGGGCATTGGGATGTATCAGGATGTCGTAAAACAGAGTCCTTTAATGATAGTAACCAAATAACTTTATTTAGTGATGAACACCCGAACTGCACTGGGGTAAAGGTAAGCAAACCAACCGGCAACAACATGTCGGTTAATTCTGCGACAAACCAAATAATCTACACAGAGGTAGGCTACTTTTGCACAAAATGCGATCCCGGTTACAGCATTACAAACCCACTAAGTTCTAATTCCAACCTCCAACTGTTTAACAACCAGGGGTCAAACTATGTAAGTTCTAACTATTGCACAACAAACAATATCAATTCCGCATGGCCTGCAGCTAACAATCAACCGTTTTATGTTTGCAAATGTATCGAGGTCGCCAACGGATATTATGTTGATCAACAGCAAACAATATGTAATTTTACTAATAATGATGCTGACTGTCATCTAAACGTGGACGAGCTAACTAGTTTTGACAACGTTGTGAAAAAATGCCCGGCTGGCAAAACTGGCCCTAATGGTGCAATCGATCAAGCCCAATGTTACTATGGTAATTACTATTCCCCCGCTTCACAAAACAACAGCACACAATTCTGTGATGCGTTTGGTTGCGTATGGTTAGATGGCCTTAGTTTCGACAGCATCAACCAAACTTATTCTTGGGATGGCGATGTTCATTTGGTTGGGGTTCGTACTGATGAAAATGCTGATTACTATTGTCCTGATTATCATAATGTTACCATTTTTTGGGGATACGATAAAGATGGCAACCCGATAAATGCACAGGGTAACACCGTTAATAATTGCCAAAACTAGGTTAGTTCCGCCTTCGCTACGTTCCGCCGAGACGGGGGGGGGAAGTAGTTAGTGTGTGTGGTTAGTGAATCGTCACCCCGTTTCTTACCCGTCACCCCGATGAAAATCGGGGTCTCGGTCGGCTTTGTCGCGGATTGGTCTCAGGCGGCAATGCAGAGATACCGTCAGTTTTTTTCTCGTCATCCCGATGAAAATCGGGATCTCGGTCGGCTTTGTCGCGGATTGGTCTCAGGCGGTAATGCAGAGATACCGGCCTACGCCGGTATGACGAAGGAGGGGACCGGTATGACGATTCTCTACCCACAAACCACACACACCACCCACAACTTTGTGTTGCTTTTAATAAAAATCTGTGTATAATCACGACTACTGTAATAATTACCCAGGGGAAAAACATGTTTAAAAAAGAAAAAATCAAAGATTTACATTATTCCGTAACTGGCTTTTTGACCGCTGATGAAGTTCAAAAGGCTGCTGATGACGTTTTGACAGAATATGGCAAAACCGCAAAAATGCCGGGATTCCGTAAGGGACATATTCCACTTTCCGTGTTACGCCAAAAATACAACGCATCCGCGTATGGCGAAGCAATTGATAAATTGATGAATAAAGATTTGGCCGAATATTCCGCCGATAAAAAAATCCGCTTGGCGGGGGCACCGCGTGCCGACTTGTCAAAGTGGGAAATCGGTAAAGATGTTGAATATACTTTGGAATTCGATATTTTGCCAACTTTGCCGGAAACAGATTTATCAAAATATACCGTTACCAAAAAAGTTACAAAACTTGATGAATCAGAAGTCGAGAAAGCAATCGAAAACCTGCGACGTGGTCGCAGCGTTGCCGAAAAACAGCCGGATTCCTATGTTGCCGCCGATGGCGACACCGCTGTTATTGACTTCAAGGGCTTTATCGGCAAAGAAGCATTCGAAGGTGGCGAAGCCGAAAAGCATCATCTGGTTTTGGGTTCGGGGGCATTTATTCCGGGTTTCGAAGACCAAATCATCGGTCACAAGGCCGGCGATAAATTTGATGTAAAGGTCAAATTCCCAAAAGACTATCATGCCGAAAACTTGGCCGGAAAAGATGCTCGGTTCGAAGTTGTTTTGCACGAAGTTCGCAAACACATTTTGCCTGAATTAAATGACGAATTCGCAAAGTCTATCGGTCAGGAATCTGTCGAAAAATTGCGTGAACATATCCGTAATATCTTGAACGAACAATATGCCGAAGCCGCAAAACAAGAAATGCGTAACGAACTGTTGGATATTATGGCCGACAAAATCAAACTGGATTTGCCGGAAACCTTGGTCGAACAAGAATTGCAAATGGCGAAAAACGAACACGAACATCATCATGCACACTGTGACGGCAAATGCGGCGGCGATTGCAAGTGGGACGACAAGAAAGAACGCAAAGACGCCGAACGCCGCGTTAAATTGGGCCTGATTTTGGCCGAATGGGGAACACAAAACAAAGTCGAGGTTTCCCGTGACGATTTACAGCAAGCCGTTTGGGCCGAGGCCGCACGCTATCCAGACCCAAAACAGGTTTTTGAATTCTATAACAAAGTATGATTTTCGAACGCAAAACGTTGGACACAATGTTAGAGCAGGTTAAAACCAAAGAAAAAACGGTAAAGCCAGAAGAATTGTTCCAACAAGCCAAGGCAAAATAATTTTTGCATAACAAAAACCGCCCAGAATAGGGCGGTTTTTATTTTAAAGACTATTTGTGCGATTTGTTTTTTGCGACTGTTTTTTGCTAGGACGTTTCGCATTGTCTTTTTTTATTTTTGCAAATAATTCCGCCCTGGTTTTATCAAAATTCGCAATTTTTTCTGTCTTTTTGCGGCTCGAAACACAAAAAACCGCAGAAATCCGCCATTTTTAAAGAAAAACAGACAAAATAGGGCAAAAAACTGTAAAAATTTGCACCACCACACAACACAAACAGAAACAAAACACTAAAACCGGTCCACAACAGAGTCTGACGAGACACCAGCCGATTTTGCGGGGCCCGATACGCCGGTATGACATTCTTTGTTAAAACTTGTGGGATTATATTATGTACATGTTTTATCGATAGATAAAACGACAAGCCAACATAAAGTTTAAACTCGTGGAATTATATTATGTATACGTTTTATCGATAGACAAAACGATATGTATACGTTTTATCGA
>CACYQE010000017.1 GCA_902776515.1 uncultured Pseudomonadota bacterium | reverse complement strand
TCATTGGGTCCAGGGTTCGAGTCCCTGTGGCCCCACCAGAATAAAAATACCGCCGTTGGCGGTTTTTTTATTCGGCCACGGGACGAAGAACCCGTAAAAGCCGCGGCAGCGGCGTGGGTTCGACAACAAGTAGATTTTGCATAGCGAAATCGTCACGGTTGCCCCGCAGGCAAGAATTGCCAAGGGAATCCCTGTGGCCCCACCATCCGTCTTCGCTTCGCTCCGTCGCGATTGGTACAATCGGGCGGGGCGATGTGATTTTTAATCACGCGAAACGGATGTCGCGAAGGAGTGAGCAACGCGAACGTAGACGGACAATAACTATGTATTATGTTTATATTTTACAAAGTGTGAATTTCCCAGACAGGTTTTATATCGGCTATACCGAAGATTTAAAACGGCGTTTAAATCAGCATAATGATGAACATTTTGGTCATACGGATAAATATCGTCCTTGGCGAATAAAAGATTATTTCGCAATAAATGACGAAATAAAGGCCAGAAATTTTGAAAAATATTTAAAGTCGCAAAGCGGTCGCGAATTCATAAAAAAGCATTTTTAAATTTCTTATCAATACGCCGTAAAAGCCGCGAAAAAACCGCCCAAACGGGCGGTTTTGATAATATTTACTGGTTATCCCATTTTTTACGCAAATTTTCATCATCGCCTTCAATTTTGCACAAACCATTTTCATAAGTAACTTTGGCATCTGTAAAATCGTCCATCAATGATACAAGTGTCTTTATATAGCCATTGCAAATCTTCTCCGAAGTTTTACAACTCAAATAAACATGAATATATTGAGACACCCCAGAATTAGTGTTTTCGCCGTAAAAACCATCACAGTAACCAATCAATTTACGTTGAACATCAATATCGTCCATTTGATAGAAGTCTTTGACAGAAAATCTGCGATTGTCATTACATTTGTAAATCAATTTAGTGTCATTATCTGTGGCAATCGTATAACCTGAATCACCACAAAAAGCATTGCCAAGTTCTTGCTTCATTTTTGGGGTAACATTCGCATTGTTAAAATGTCTGCAAAATGGTTGCATCAGTTTTTTTTGGGCTGCGTTATTTCTGTCATAATCGCAAGGATCGTTTAAAAAGCATGTTCCAATGGCATCACCCGGATCATAAAAATTACCTTCGGAACATGATTCCTTGATTGCATCGTGTATTTCTTGCTCGTCGGCCGTCAATGCGTTTGCCGCCCCAGAAATCATCAATCCAATCAATGGCAGTATCAAATATTTTTTCATTTTTTCTCCTTTTTTTGTTATGAATTACAATTACAATTGTATTTTGTTATTTTGGCTGACATTTTGTTCGCACAAGCGGCTTCACATATACCTGGGTTTGGTTTTATATTCAAGCCACTGCCTGATGCACCGCCGCCGCTGCCGCTGCCGCCATCGGTGTATTTTTTATGCAGTGCGATGTTGCCCGCAACACCAACACCGGTTCCCGCCAATGTTACAATCCCAGCGGTTTTCAGATTGTTGGATTTCTTTTCACACGTTTGTAACAAAGACGTTTTCTTTTCATATTCCGCTTCTAATGATGCAATTTCAGAATCCAATGCGGCCAATTCCGATTGTAATTGAACACGCGTGGCCGCAAATGCGGGAAACATGCCAAAGCAAACAATAAAGATAAATAATTTATTTCTTATCATTATCGCCGTTGTTGTTCTGTTTTTTATGGTTTAATGCCTGAATCAGTGCGGCCGCACCCGTTGCCGCGACACCAATACTGCCCACCACGGTTGCCGCCTTCCATTTACCCTTGGATTCTTCACATTCTGTTATTTTCGAATCCAACTTGGCGATTTCATCACGCAGAAAGTTACGATAATTTTTCCGTTGGTCTATTTCTTGTTGCAGCGAACTTAAATCTTCAGTGTTTTCCTTGTCGGCCGGACGAACATCATCGGTAACCGTTCCAATCGACCCAGATGTGTTTGGAACAGGGGTATTAACCGCCGTTGCCACACCGGCCGCACGATTCGTATCAACCGGATTTTGCACCGTTACCGTTGGTAAATTATTTGACGTTTCCAATGCGGTGTTATCCAGTGCCGTTGCATCCAATGTGGCCGCCATACGTGCATTTTCCGCCGCCAAACGTTGTGCCAAATCAGGCGTGCGTTGTGGGGCCGTTCGAACCGCACCGGCATCGCCCAGTGATAATAACACAGCAATCAAAGCAACCAGATGTTTATTCATCCTTTCCATTAAACCTTTTGAACTATTATATCATAAAAAAGAGGGCTAAAAAAGTTTTTTTTAGCCCTTTAACAATCGTGCCTTGGATTTATCCCATTCGCGTTTTTTAATTGTTTCGCGTTTATCAACCTTGTTTTTACCGTATCCTATGCCCAATAACACTTTTAATTTTCCGTGGTTGTTAAAATAGAGTTTCAACGGAACGATTGTCGCACCTTTTTCGGTCAGTTTACCAATCATACGATTTATCTGGGCACGGTGCAGTAACAATTGGCGTGGACGGCGTTCATCAAAATTTATGTATTTCGCCGCGGTCGGCAACTTTTGAATTTCAACCCCGGCCAAAAACAAATTTGTCCCGCGTTTCTGAACAAACCCATCAACAATAGTAACCAAACCATACCGAATAGATTTTATTTCTGCACCCGTCAGGGCGATTCCAGCTTCGATAGTGTCTTCAATAGTATAACTGAACCGGGCTTTGCGGTTTTCAGACACAGCACCAAATTTTATCATATTACGTGGCATAACTTATAACTTTATTTTTGGATACAACGTTTTGACGTTTTCTGTCAGTATATCAGACATTTTTTCAAATGGTACATTTTTTATTTCTGATAATACTTTCGCGGTTTCAACAACGAATGCCGGTTCGCAAATCCGACCACGGTGCGGAACAGGGGCACAATATGGACTGTCTGTTTCGACAACCAATTTGTCCAATGGAATTTTTGCAAATGTGTCACGAATGTCGGCCGCGTTTTTAAATGTTAATATACCACTGGCGGAAAAAAAGAAGCCGCGGTCCAACATCTTTTTGGCTAAATCATAACTGGATGTGAAACAGTGCATAACGCCACGAACATCGTATTTAGATAAAACGTCAAATGTATCTGTTTCCGCATCACGTGTGTGAATTGCAACGGGCAGTTTATGACAAACAGCCATATCTAGTTGCCGCGTAAACAATTCTATTTGTGCGTTACGTGTATCTGATTCCATTTCGTGATAATCCAACCCGATTTCACCAACGCCCAATACACGCGGGTTTTCTAAAATTTCATCATTAATAAAGTCCGATGGATTAACACCCGCGTGTTCGGGATGAATACCAATAGTTGCAAATATGTTTGTGCGATGGTTAATCAAATCAATCGTGCGTTTGATATCTTCGGGGTCAGCAGTTGGACAAATCATAACATCAACCCCAGAATCAATCGCACGGTTAATGACGGCATCCATACCGCCAACCGATGAAAAATCATAGGTCAAATGACAGTGTGTATCTATAAGCATTTTCGTATTTCCTGGATAATTTTAAAAATAGATATTTCTGGTTCAAGGTTAACGCGTTTTATATCGTTAATCGCAATTGTGGCCATTGGATATAAATCTGCCAATCCAAAATGTGCAATCACGTCCAGTAAAATTCCATAAAGTTCCGGCTCTGGGGCGATTTGTTTTGAAACAGACATAACGTCCGATGCGGTTGTTTTCTTGTTTGATACCATTTCAACCAACGTATCGTAAATTTCATCGCCACCATATTGCTTTAAATTTGCAATACGACCAAAAGAACCGTTTGCCAAACGTAATGTTTCGGTGCTAATGACATCATCTGGCATAAATCTTGCACATAATTGTCGTAATTCATCAATGCTAAGCGGATGCATTTTTTCAACACGGGCACGCGAACGAACCGTTGGCAGGACATTAGACAATTGGTGTGTGACCAACAAGAACAAAGTCTTGGCAGGTGGTTCTTCCAATAATTTTAAAATCGCATTAGCCGCCGCAACCGTTAACGCATCCACAGAATCAATTAAAACGACACGCCATTCGCCCGACATAGATGACATACGCATTTTTTCGATTGTGGCACGAACAGTGTAAACAGAAATAGATTTGCCATCAGGTTTAATTTTGCCATCCTTGTCAACATTCCTGTCAAGGTCTATGATAAAGAAATCGCCAACATTGCCGTAAACTTTCTTTGCTATTTGATATGCTAACGTTGCCTTGCCAATGCCGCGTGGGCCGGTTAACATCCAAACAGGGTGAATAGGGTGTTCGTTGCGATGGTTCCACGCATCCATAAATGCGTTCATTGTTCGTTGATGACCAACCAAGCAATCGTTGTCCATTGGGTGCGGAAATTCATAAACACTTGTTTTTTTCTTTGCCATGATACCTTATTTCCCCATAATCATAACCATAATATTTTTCCACACACGGCCCAAAAATTGAGTTTTGCTGACACGATTTTTTGCAACCAAGTTTCCACGTTTTATGACAACGCCATTTTGTTCGGCAATTATTTCGCCAATAATATCGCCGGCATTTACCGGGGCCGCCACAGGGTCGTTATATCGTGCAAGTATTCTAAGTCCGTTGAAATTACGCTCTTTTGGAACGGTAATAGCAAAAGTTTTATCAACCGTGGCCGTTACAGTTTTTTGACGACCATACCATACGGGGATTTCCGCGATATCTTGACCAGCGGTGAAAAACACGCGGGTCGTTGTTGATGAAAAACCATAGTTTAATAATTTTTTCATTTCCGCCGCCAATGCATCGTGACCCTTGGCTTTGAATCCGTTTATAACACCAATCAGACGGCGACCGCCAACCTTGGCACTGGCAACCATACCGTAACCACCTTGGTCGGTGTGTCCGGTCTTTAATCCATCAGCCGCCGGCATAGTAAATAACAGTTTGTTATAGTTCAATGTATGTGTTCGGCCCCAATCGCGACACCAATCGGTTTTGTAATCATTAAATTCAAAACGCTTGGTTGCAAACATAGGATACAAATCAGGATAATCAGAAATCAAATGATACGCCAATGTTGCCAATTCCCGACTGGTCATCAAATTATTGTCGTTTGGTAAGCCACTGGCATTACCGAATGTGGACAGCGGCATACCAATAGAACGGGCCTTGGTTTGCATTTTTTCGGTAAATTTTGCCTCGGTCCCGGCCAGATTTTCGGCAACAACAACCGATGCATCGCCCCCAGACAGCACAATCAATCCCAAAATCGCATCACGAACAGTGATTTTTTGACCAGCAACCAGGCATATTTTACTTGCAGGATACCATAATGGGTTCTTATAGTCGGCGTTTTCACTGACATTCAAAGTGTCATCCAGTTTCAGATTTCCGGACTTGACCTGGTCAAACAAGACAGCCAAAGTCATTAACTTTAACATTGATGATGGTGGCATCAGTGTATCAGCAGCCTTGGCCACTATTTCGGTCCCGGAATCATAATCAATTAAAAAAGCCGAGCGAGCGTTTGTATTAAACGCCGCCCATGCGGGGGTTAAAGCCAAAAATAAAGCAAAGGTAATAATTTTTCGTATCATCATATTTTGATAATAGCAATATTGTTGCACGATGTGCAAGTGGTTTGTGGGGAAAATCAAACAATTGGAATCGCACACATAACATTTTCTGTATCATCAAGCCCTGTTATTTTCACATTACAAATTGTACGTTCAGGGACGGTTTTTCCGGCAATTTGTAATGGTATATCGTCCGGTGTTCGGGCCATATTATCAGATTCAACCAATACAGACACCGTTTGTCCGATTTGTTTTTTCATAAATTCGTGCATATTTTGTTCTGCTGCGTCTGTTATAATTTTAACCCGCTGTTTTGAAACAAATCGGTTTACTTGGTTTGGCATTTCGGCGGCAATCGTTCCCGGGCGGATAGAGTAGGGAAATGCGTGAATTTTGATAGGTTTTAATTCGTGAACTAAGTCTAATGTTTCTTGGAACAATTCATCTGTTTCGCCTGGAAAACCACATATAATATCCCAACTGAAACTGATTTTGTTTTCCGAAGCATTAACTAATTCACGAACTGTTTCGGCATTATGCCGGCGTAGCATCGATTTTAAAATTGTGTCCGACCCAGATTGCATAGAAAGGTGTAAATGTGGCATAAATCGCGGTTCTGATTTCATCATTTCAATAATGTCATAAATAGCAGGAACGGCCGGATCAACCGAAGATAATCGTAATCTTTTTAATTCTGGAATATCCGTCAACAACTGGTTGCACAAATCAGAAAGTAACATAGTTTTGCCATTGTGTTTGCTGATATAAGATGCGGTATCAACCCCGGTTAAAACTATTTCATTGAAACCATCGTCAATTGCATTACGAACATCTGTTAAAATATCTTTGTATTCAAATGATACAGATGGACCACGAAGCAGGCGGGTGATGCAATATGTGCATTGGTGGTTGCAGCCATTTTGAATTTGAACAAATTTTTTTGACAGATTGTTTTCTTGCCCTGTCTCTTCGACACTAAACAGGCACGAATTGCCGCAATTGTTTTCCCCTAACGCTGTCATATATGCGGCTAAATTCATTTTATCAAAGTTGCTGATAACAAAGGTATTGGGAATTTTTGCAAACAATTCCGGATTTCGGGTTGCACCGCATCCAGTTACGAAAATAGGGGTATTGGGGTTTTGACGGGCTAATTTTCGAACACTTTGGCCCGATTGACGTTCGGCTTCCCCGGTTACGGAACAAGTATTAACCACAATGCCGCACAATCCGGCATTTTCTAACATATTCTTTATCTTTTCTGATTCCAATGTGTTTAATCGGCAACCAAAAGATACAGTTTTGATATTATTTTTATTTTCTGCTTGCATTTTTACCATCCTTGGGTCATTATAACGGGACGAAAAGATATTTCAACAAAGGATTTAATAATGGCACGCACAACAAATTCTGATACATTACCATTTGTAGAGAGCAGATACGAACTTGGGATGTTGGCATCTCAACGTGTTCGTGATTTGAATGGTGGGGCGGCACCGGTGGTGGAACGTGGTAATGATAAACCGACTGTAACGGCGTTGCGTGAAATCGCCAGTGGAAAATTAGATATTGCGGCAATCAGACATGAATTCGTTCAATCTTACAAGGATACACCTGTGACCGAAAACGCCGAAGAAACATTGGAAATAGACAGTGCGGATCCTGCATTGCGTGAAATTGATGCAGAATTAGAAGATTCTTTGATTGAACAGGAACCGGTTGATGTTGTCGAAGCCGAAGAAGACAGTATCCCCGAAGAAGAAATTGAAGACTAGTTTCTGTCAAAAAAAATCCGGAGATGTCGCATAGTTGGTCTAGTGCGCCACATTGGAAATGTGGTATACGGGCAACCGTATCAAGGGTTCGAATCCCTTCATCTCCGCCACAAATAAAAATCCCCCCCCACAAGGGGTGTTTTTATTTGTAGCTGATATGAGGTGTGGACGACACATCTGCAACGCAGTTGCAGGGTTCGGAGACGTAAGTTGATGAAAACAAGCGACTGCGAAGTTTGAATCTTACGTGTCGAAAGGGGCCCACGAGTGAAACGAGTGGGAATATACAATCCCTTCTTATTTGCTATAAAAAAAAGCATTTTAAAATAATGCTTTTTGTGATACAATAATCACGTGATAAAGGGAGTTTTTATGTCAAAAGAACAATCGCAAAACAATGTTATTGATGTCCAGAAGGCATTTGCAGAAATAAAAAAACTTTCGTCTTGGTTACCTAAAATCAAGGATTGTGTTGTAAAGGCGGATATCAATCAAATAGAAATGGCCGATGTAATAAAAGAATTATTATGTGCAAAGAACGATAATGAGGTTTATCATATTTTGGCTAACAGTAATGATCTTACCAAAGATTTAATCGGTTATGTTTATGGAGCAGGTGGGGAACAAGACAATAGAATCACCTTCCAAATTGATAAATTAACAGGATTGATTCAACGAATGGCCCAAGTACAAGAACAACAACAAGGTGAATCGTTCTTTAAAACTGTAAAGCAATATGAACAACTTGTTTTAGAATTGAACGAAAAAAATAAGGAATTACAACACAACATTAATGTTTTGTTGAAATTACAAGAAAGAGTTGCACAAGATGCAGAACAAAAGGCCCGTATTACCGCCAGAGAAAGTAAAAAACGATTTCGCGATGTTGCTAATGCTATTGACAAAGCATTGGAGATCAGAAGGATTAAGCAAGAAAATGTAACAACAGAGGATATAAAAAAAATAAAACGTTCGTATCCGATGGGGGGTATGGGGGATGGAGATATATGGTATAATTCAAGTAAAAGTTACAGGAGGAAAATATGACAAGACAAATAAAGGCACAAGAGGCTTATGCGGAAGTTAAAAAGTTAAAAAAATATTTGCCGATTTTGGAAGATATCGTTGTTACGCCCAATGTTCAATCATTGAAAATTGTTGAAAAATTAAAAAAATTGTTAAAGGCGGGCGATGATTTAGATGCCTATCATATTTTTAACAGGTTAACTAAACAAGAAGAACGGCTTTTTGGCTTTGTTGGTGGATATATCCCGATGGTGGATTTTGATAAAATCGAAAAGATTTTAAATCAATTGGAAAAGGATTATGAAAAGCAAAAGGGTGGAATGTTTAAATCAACCGTTCAGGATTATGCTAAACTGGTTTTGGAATTGCAAAGTAAATTAGAAGCAAAAGACAGAGAGATTAACGATTTGTTGGAATTCCAGGCCAGTACCTTGAATATGGCCGCCGATAAAGCCCGTATAACGGCCGGAACGTCCAAGAAAAATTTCGAAAACGGTGAAGAAACGATACGAAAAATTTTGCAAAATCGTTATCGTGGCCAATCAGAAGATATAGATGTCGAAAAACTAAGACGCGTTTTCTATGGTAAAAAAGAAGAGTATTTCAACAGCTAGGAAAAAATAAAAATGCCCATTTGGGCATTTTTTATGCTATTTTTTACATAAATGAAAAATTGCCCCTTGACAAATAAATTATATTGTATTATATTTCGTCAAAACAAAAGAGTGTTGGAAATGAGTGTTATGAATAGTATTAAAAGCATCATAGCCCAGAAAGTGTATATGAATGCCGATTTTGTTCGTGACGAATACAGAATAATTGACGATTTAGGGGCGGATTCTTTGTCCAGGGCTGAAATATACATGGATTTGGAAAAAGAATTTGGTATTTCGTTACCGGAATTTATAGATAGCGATACAACAGTTCGTGATGTTTATAATCATGTCCAAGGGGCACTTGACAATAAAAAACAGGAATCTATATTTATGTCATTAAAAGAATACAACAGATTTCGTGAAAAATATGCAAAAAACATAAAAACAAAAGGGGAAAGTAAATGAAAAATAAAAATTTAAATCAAATGATAAACGGTGCTTTTGTGCGTGCACACCCGTTGAAAACAGCGACTGCCGTGTTGTTATTTGTTTTCGGGCTGAGTATGCCGGCAGCTGTTGCATATGATGTTAAAAACGCCATGAAACATGAAAAAAAGTCCGCCACAGAGGTGTTGTCAGAACGTTGGGCTGCCATTGGTTGGAACTTTTTAGCCGTATGGACGGTGGTTTTGGTCTGTGCGGGTTTTCTGCTTGATAAAGAACAAGAGAGAAGTGCGGCACAATATATTATCAAACGTAAAATTCGTTCGTTGGCTGCGAAAAATAAAAAATTGGCGGTATTTGCTTCTGACGAAGCAACTGTGCAAAACTTTGGTAATTTGTTGGTTGCAAATATGACCAAGGAAGAAAAAAATAAAATCAAAAAAATTGCAGCCGATTTTACAAACAAAATTTCTGTGACTGACAAAATGTATGATATAGAACCAAGCAATCTGGACAGATTGATTGCTGTTCAAGAAATTGAAAAAGTCCTGAATGGTGTTTTTGAACGTAATCCGGATTTAATCGATGTATTTGAGGTTTTGTCTAAATCAGAAACATCTACATTAACATCTGAAAAAGTTTATTAATGTATTTTGTTGTGTTGTTTTGTGATTAACCCCTGTCAAAATGACAGGGGTGTTTTGTTGTTTATCAAAATTGTTGAATTATTACGCCGGTAATGTTACAATCTGTGTCAGGATTTATAACAAAAGGTGATTTATTATGAAACGTTCGGATTTAATAAGAACAATCCAGGTGCAATTTAAACGTATGCGGACATCTGATGCGGCGGCTGTATTGGATTCTTTGTCTGATTCTATGATTGAATCAATTGCCCGTGGTGACCGAATTGAAATTCGTGGTTTCGGAACTTTTCAACCACGTCCACGTGCAACCAAGGTGGGATATAATCCGGTTACAAAGCAACCTATGCACTTGGCGGCAAACACAACAATTTTATTCAAGCCAAGTCGTGAATTAACAAAAAAAATGAATGGATAAATTATGCTGTTCGGCAAAAAATCCGGTATTAAAAATAAAAACCGTGAAAAATATGACAAAGTTCGCCGCCTGATGTGGATTAAGTGCGAGGCATGCGACAAATTAGTTTATTACAAGGATTATAAAGATAATCATTATATTTGCCCACGTTGTGGCAAGGCATTTATTATGAATCCAAAACAGCGTTTTGATTTGTTGTTCGATGATAAAACGTGGGAAAAGATTCCAATGCCAAAAATGCCGGATGATCCGTTGAATTTTGTTGATCGTATCCCTTATATTGATCGTCTGACTGAGGCCAGGGCGGATACCGGTTTTAATGATGCGGTGACTACTGCGGATGGAACGATTGGTGGTGTCCCAACTACGATTTGTATTTTGAACGGTGAATTTATGATGGGCTCTATGGGGCGTGTTGCAGGCGACAGTATCGTTGCCAGTGCGGAACACGCAATCAAGACGGGCCACCCATTGATTATGGTTGCGTGCAGTGGTGGTGCACGTATGCAGGAAAATATTTTGTCGCTGATGCAGATGGCTCGAACCACTGTTGCGGTTAATAAATTGCGTGCTGCAAGGTTGCCGTATATTGTTTTGTTGACTGATCCAACGTTTGGCGGTGTTACTGCATCTTTTGCGATGTTGGGCGATATTAATATTGCAGAATCTGGGGCCAGAATTGGTTTTGCCGGTCGCCGTGTTATTGAACAAAATATACGTGAAAAATTGCCTGCGAATTTCCAAACGGCTGATTACTTGTATGAACATGGTATGGTTGATATGGTTGTGCCACGTGCGGAATTAAAATCCAGATTGGAAAAAATACTTAGGGTTCTGATGCGTCAGATACCACAAAAACACCAGATAACCGTTTCAACCCCACAATCCGATACCGATAAAAAAGCACGCGGTATGGGGGAAAATGGTGCCTATGATAAAGTGTTGTTGGCACGCAATGAAAACCGGCCGCACTTTTTGGACTATATTGACGGCATTGTTCAAGATTGGACCTATCTGGCGGGGGACAGATTGTTTGCCGAAGATGCGGCAATGTGTGGCGGTTTAGGCTTTTGGGATGATATTCCCGCGGTGATTTTGGGCCAAGAAAAAGGTCGCACAATTGAAACACGACAATTGCATCGTTTTGGTATGCCAAATCCCGAAGGGTATCGCAAGGCACAACGTTTAATGCGATTGGCGGAAAAATTCGAATTACCTGTTATATCATTATTCGATACGGCGGGTGCCTTTGCGGGCAGTGCTGCCGAAGAACGCGGTCAATCCCAGGCGGTTGCCGCAACAATTCAAACCGGATTAGACATAAAAACACCGTATATTGCCGTTAATGTGGGCGAGGGTGGTTCCGGCGGTGCAATTGCGATTGGAACAGGTGACCGCGTATTAATGTTAGAAAATGCGATTTATTCGGTTATTGCACCGGAATCTTGTGCAAGTATTTTGTGGAAAGATAATAAATTCAAGGCAACCGCGGCGGCGGCGATGAAGTTGACTGCATCAGATATGATGGAAATGCGTGTTATTGATAAAATAATACCGGAACCGGCCGGTGGTGCACATACCGATTGGCAAAAGACAATGGAAAACTTGTCTGCGGCGGTTGGTGACCAGTTACGTTTGTTACAGAAAACGCCCGGGGAAAAGTTGTCTGAATTACGTGCAGAAAAATTTTCTATTCAACAAGGAATGCTCGAACTTTCAAATTCAAATGTAATCAGAGAAATGATAAGCACAATAAATACAACAAGAAACTATGAAAGT
>CACYQE010000016.1 GCA_902776515.1 uncultured Pseudomonadota bacterium | reverse complement strand
GAAAATGCCGGACTTGAATTGCTCTACCATTGAATCTGCGATGAATATCGTTGCGGGTCAATGCCGTTCAATGGGCGTAAAGGTGGAGGATTAAGCCATGAAAATTACAAAAAGACAAAAAACATGGGCTGCATTGGATACGGAAAAAATGTATTCTTTTGCTGATGCTATTGAAGCATTGCGTCCGTATTGTTCTAAAAAATTTGATGAAAGTTTGGAAATAGCTGTTCGTTTGTCGATTGACGTAACCAAGGCTGACCAAAATATTCGCGGAATGTTGGCTTTGCCAAATGGCACAGGCAAGAAAGTTCGCGTTGCAGTTTTCACAATTGAAAAACAAGACGAAGCCAAAAAGGCTGGTGCTGATGTTATCGGTGGTGAAGATTTAATTGAAAGAGTTTTGGCGGGTCACATTGATTTCGATCGTGTTATCGCTACACCAGACATGATGCCGAAAATGTCAAAGATTGCACGTGTATTAGGGCCAAAAGGTTTGATGCCGAATCCAAAATTAGGAACGGTTACAAACGATGTTGCGGCTGCTGTTGCAGGTGCCAAGGCTGGTCAAATTGAATATCGTGCTGAAAAGAACGGTATTATCCATGCCGGAATCGGTAAAATGTCTTTTTCAACAGAAAAATTGGTTGAAAATGCAAACGCATTGATTGAACAGTTGAAAAAGGTCAAACCTTCATCTGCAAAGGGTCAATACATTTTGGGTTGTTCTGTTGCAACCACCCAAGGTCCGGGCCTGCATGTTGATGTAAAATAATAAAATATGGTTTTGGGTAAACATCCAAAACCATAAACGAGATTTCTGTCCGAGACTGATGGTGCGGCAACGCTTAATTCCCATCATAGACAAAGAAGATTCTTTGGGACAGGAAATGGTCCCATCCCGGGTAAAACCGGATGGAAAGTTTAACAAAGCAATGGTTCATTTGGGGTAACCCGTGAATCAGAAGTAAGGGTAAAAAGATGAAACGCGAAGATAAGTCAACTTTGATTTCAGCGTTGCAGTCGTCCTTGAAAGAAGCAAACGGTGTTTTCGTTATTGAAAACCACGGACTTACCGTAAAGGAATTCGAAGGATTGCGTAATGAATTGCGTCCTTTGGTTTCTGTTTTCAAAGTCGTTAAGAACCGTTTAATGAAATTGGCGTTGAAAGACACTAATTTCGAGGCTGTATCCGACCTTATGAAACGCCCAACAGCGGTTGCGGTTGCAACTGATGGTTTGGCTGTTACCAAGGTTTTGGTAAAATTTGCCGAAGAACATCCAAATCTGACAATCGTTGGTGGAAAAATGGATGCGGGTGTTTTGGGTATGGACGACATTGTGCAATTATCCAAGCTTCCTTCGCTGTTGGAAATCCGTGGAACAATCGCACGTATCTTGGTCGAACCAGGTTCACGCATTGCACGTGTTTCTGCAGAGTATGGAAAAAAGAATCAATAAGTATCGGGATATGATGTTCCGGTATGCTTACAAATAGGAGCAAAAAAATGGCAGACATTCAAAAATTAGTTGATGAATTGTCAAAATTGACCGTTTTGGAAGCTGTTGAGCTGTCCAAAGCATTGGAAGAAACTTGGGGCGTAAGTGCTGCTGCTGCTGTTGCAGTTGCTGCTGGTCCTGCTGCTGCTGCTGCGGAAGAAAAATCCGAATTTGATGTTGTATTAACTGATGTTGGTGCAAACAAATTGGCAGTTATCAAAGCTGTAAAAGATATCACAGGTTTGGGCTTGGGCGAAGCAAAAGCTTTGGTCGAATCTGCACCAAAGGCTGTGAAAGAAGCAGTTGCAAAAGATGAAGCTGAAAAAATGAAAGCTACCATCGAAGCAGCTGGTGCAAAGGTAGAATTGAAATAATAATTCCACCGAACCGAAATGGTTCAAAAGTGTCGCTTTACCGCGACAAAATCCGTGCCCGCAAAGGAAAAAATCCTTGGCGGGCAACGGGCGTAAGAGAGTATATGTAATAATTTCGTTTGCAAAACGCACAAAAAAAAGGATTGATACCCATGGCAGTTATCCAGAAACTTAGAAAATCTTTTGGTAAAAGTTTTTTGCAAACTCCGCTTCCTGATTTGATTGAAATTCAATATAATTCGTACAAGGATTTCTTGCAGGCAGATGTTGCATCCCAAGATCGTAAAAATGTTGGTTTGCAAAACGTTTTTGCCTCGATGTTCCCAATCAAGGATTATGCGGGTGCTGCTGAATTGGAATTCGTTGAATACCGTTTGGAAAAGCCTGTATATAATGTAAAGGAATGTCTTGCACGCAAGATGACTTATTCCAGCAAATTAAAACTGAAGCTGAGATTGATTTTGTGGGATGTCGCCGAAGACGGAAAAAAGTCTTTGCGTGATATCAAAGAACAAGAAATATTTATGGGCGAGGTGCCATTGATGACCGAACGTGGCAGTTTCATCGCATCGGGCGTTGAACGCGTTATCGTTTCGCAAATGCATCGTACCCAAGGTGTTGTTTTTGCAACAACCAAAGAGGCCAAAATCGCCGGAAATCCGATTACATATACGGCTCGTATTATACCTGACCACGGCAGTTGGATTGATTTTGAAGAATCCAAGGGCGTAATTTACGTTCGTATCGACCGTCGTCGTAAAATACCTGCGACAGTTTTGTTACGTTGTTTGCCTTGTGCCGAAGATGAAGAAAAGTGGATTGCTGAACCACGTAAAACAACTATTCGTGGTATGAGTGATTCAGAAATTTTATCGGTATTTTATAAACGTATCGAATTGAAAAACAAATCTGATATGTGGGTTGGCGAAACGTCTGTGTTCGAAGGCTTGGATAAATATCGTTTGAATTACGATTTGTTAAATCCAAAAGATAAAAAGCCGTTGGCATCCAAGGGTGATCGTTTGAATGCAAAACGTTTGTCGAAAATTACATCGGCATCCAAAGAATTTGGAATCGCATCTGAATCTTTGATTGGTGAATATCTGTTTGATCCAATTATGTCCGGTGACGAAATTGTTTATCAGGCTGGAACAGAAATAACCGAAGAAGTTTTGGCGGATATTGAAAAATTGAACATCAAAGAAATTTCTTTGATTTCGATTGATAACACAACAATATCTGCACATATGCGTAACACTTTGTTGGCAGACAAGACAACAAATCGTGAAGAAGCATTGATTGAAATTTATAACATTATCAGACCGGGTGAACGTCCAACATTAGAAGCTGCGATAAACTTGTTTATGCGTCAAGGTTTTGATGCTGCATACTATGATTTGTCGGCGGTTGGTCGTTTCAAAATGAACAAGCGTTTGAAAATTGATTCTGGTAAAAAACCGGAAGATGAACGTTTGTTGACCAAGGCTGATTTCTTGGCTGTGTTAAAAACATTGACCAACATTATTGACCACAAAGATACAATTGATGATATTGATAACCTGTCAAATCGTCGTGTTCGCACGGTTGGTGAATTGTTGGAACAAAGTTTCCGCACAGGTATGTTGCGTGTTGAAAGATTGGTTCGTGAAAGTTTGTCTTCACCAAGTATCGCAACAATGCAACCCCAAGATGTCGTTAATGTTACACCTTTGACATCATTGGTTGCAGAATTTTTGGGGACCAGCCAATTGTCTCAATTTATGGATGCATATAACCCGTTGGCGGAATTGGAACACAAACGCCGTATTTCCGCTTTGGGACCTGGTGGTTTGAATCGTGAACGTGCTGGCATCGATGTTCGTGACGTTCATCCGACTCATTATGGCAGATTGTGTCCAATTAACACGCCCGAAGGTGCAAACATTGGTTTGATTAACCATTTGGCTTCTTATGCACGTGTTAATCCGTATGGGTTTATTGAAACACCGTATTATGTTGTTGAAAACAGCAAGATTACAGACAAGATTGTTTATCTGACTGCTGATGAAGAACTGGGACATAAAATTGCCCAGGGTAATACCCCAACAACAGACAAGGGTGTTTTGGCCGAAGATATGGTAACCGCACGTGTTGATGGTGAATTTACACGTGTTCCGCGTGATGAAATTGATTTAATCGACGTTGAACCACGTCAGGTGGTGTCCATATCCACTGGATTGATTCCGTTCGTTGAAAACGATGACGCTAACCGTGCTTTGATGGGTTCTAACATGCAACGTCAGGCGATTCCATTGATGCGTGTGCAAACACCATTGGTTGGAACCGGTATTGAACGTGAAGTTGCACGTGATTCCAGAACGGGTAAGGTTGCAAAGCACAGTGGTATCGTTGAATCTGCGGATGCAAATCGTATTGTTGTAAAATGTATGAACAGTCGTAACGTTGTGACGGGTGTTGATATTTACAACCTTGAAAAATACGAACGTTCGAACAATGATACTATTTTGCATCAAAAACCGTTGGTTCGTGCGGGTGATCGTATTTCGGCTGGTGATATTATCGCTGATGGTTCTTCTATGAATTATGGTGAGTTAGCATTAGGTCGTAACGTTTTGGTCGCATTTGTGCCATGGCGTGGATATAACTATGAAGACTCTATCGTTATTTCCGAACGTATTTCACGTGATGACGTTTATACATCTGTTAAGATTGTAGAAAAAGAAATCAAGGTTCGTGATACCCAGTTAGGCCCAGAAAGCTTGACACGTGATATTCCGAACGTCAGTGAAGAAGCGTTAAAGAACCTGGATGAATCTGGTATCATTTATATTGGTGCACGCGTTAAACAGGGTGATATTTTGGTCGGACATGTTTCACCAAAATCTGAAACTTTGTTAACCCCCGAAGAGGCGTTGTTACGCAACATCTTTGGTGAAAAGGCATTGAATGTAAAAGATACTTCTTTGCGTGTTGGACCGAACGAAGAGGGAACAGTTATTGGTGTGAACATTTTGACTCGTCATGGGGTTAAAAAAGATGAACGCACCCAGATGATTGAACTGCAAAAAATTGAAAAGATTAATAAAGATCGTGAAGAAGAAGTCTTTATTATCGAAAAAGGTTTTGCTGATCAAGTATTTCAGATTGCCGAAGGCAGTGTGATTGAATCAGGAACCGGCAGTTTGAAACCTTTCGTTGGTAAAAAGTTGACCCAGGAAGTATTTGAAGGTATAAAACCAAGTGACATTAAAAAGTTGGTTGTTAATAACAAAGAAGCTCAAGCGAAAATCGATGAATTACGCGAACAGCATCTTATCAAAATAAAACAACTGAACGAAATCGCAGACAAAGAAATTGAAAAAGCAACAGAAAGCAATTCTTTGAATGCGGGCGTTTTAAAAGAAGTCAAGGTTTATATCGCACACAAGATGAAATTGCAACCGGGTGATAAAATGGCCGGTCGTCACGGAAACAAGGGTATTGTATCCAAGGTTGTTCCTATCGAAGATATGCCACACATGGAAGATGGAACCCCAGTTGATATCGTTTTGAATCCGCTTGGTGTTCCCAGCCGTATGAACTTTGGTCAGATTTTGGAAACCCATCTTGGTATGGCGGCACGAAGTCTGGGTGAACAGATTGGTGCGGTTTTGGACGAAGTTAAACAAAAACGTGCTGTGACCGATGATTTGCGTGCTATTATGGGCAAGATTTACGGTAAAGATATGGCCGATAAATTGGCAAAGATGACCGATA
This sequence comes from uncultured Pseudomonadota bacterium, assembly GCA_902776515.1. Lineage (GTDB taxonomy): Bacteria > Pseudomonadota > Alphaproteobacteria > Rs-D84 > Rs-D84 > Enterousia. Next base: position 6,799 of record CACYQE010000016.1, on the reverse strand, counting down.
CCGAGGTTCGTGCTCATGCGGCATTGTTGCGTGATGGTGTCCCGATGGCTACACCGACATTTGACGGTGCAACCCCAGAAGACATTCGCAAGATGTTGAAATTGGCTAACTTGCCAGAAACAGGTCAATTTACACTGTATGATGGTGTAACAGGTGAAAAATTCGCAAGACCTGTGACGGTTGGTGTGATGTATATGTTAAAGTTGCATCACTTGGTCGATGAAAAGATTCACGCACGTTCAACGGCAAGTTATTCGTTGGTTACACAACAGCCGTTGTCAGGTAAGGCACACATGGGTGGTCAGCGTCTTGGTGAAATGGAGGTTTGGGCATTAGAAGCACACGGTGCAGCCCATCTGTTACGCGAAATGTTGACCGTAAAGTCTGACGATATTACTGGCCGAAACAAGATGTATGAATCTATTATTTCTGGCAGTGATGATATCCAGACCGGTACCCCAGAAGCCTTTAACGTATTCGTTCGCGAATTGCGTGGGTTGGGATTGGCAATGACACCAAAAAAGATTGATTAGTGGGTAGTGTAAGTGGTTTGCGGTTAACATAAAAATTGTTAACTGCAACCATCACTAATCACTAACACTAACCACTAACAACTAAGTAAGGAGCTTAGAAACATGGCAAATATGTTGCAAAAGATATTTGGACAAATTGAAACCAGAGAGCAATTTGATGCACTGCGTGTCACAATTGCATCCCCAGAAGAGATTTTGTCTTGGTCTCATGGTGAGGTTACAAAGCCCGAAACAATTAACTATCATTCTTTGAAACCAGAAGCAGATGGTTTGTTCTGTCAAAAGATTTTTGGTCCTGTCAAAGATTACGAATGTGCCTGTGGAAAATATAAAAGAATCAAATTCCGTGGTGTCATTTGTGAACGCTGTGGTGTAGAAGTTGGTTCTTCTTCTGTTCGTCGTGAACGTATGGGGCATATTAAATTGGCTATGCCGGTTGCACACACTTGGTTTTTGCGTGAAGGCAAAATTGCGACATTGTTGAATAATTTGTCCCAGAAAAAATTGGAACAGGTTATTTCATACGATGCGTATATCGTTATTGAACCTGGTTTAACAAATTTAAAACAATATGATGTTATCAGTGAAGATGAGTATCGTGTTGCTGTTGAAGAATTTGGCCCGGATGCATTCCGTGTGGGTATCGGTGCCGAAGGTGTTCGCAGCATCATCGCAAATTTAGATATGGGTGATGAAAGAACTCGTCTGCGTGCAGAGTTGGCTGAAACAAAGTCCGAAGCAAAACGCAAAGCGATTATCAAGCAATTGAAATTAGTTGAAGCGTTTTTGGATTCAAAAACGGAACCTGCATGGATGTTGCCAGATATTATTCCGGTTATTCCACCAGATATGCGTCCGTTGGTTACTTTGGATGCGGGACATGTTGCGGCATCTGATTTGAACGATTTGTATCGCCGTGTCATCATCCGTAACAATCGTTTAAAAAGATTTATGGAAATGCATGCACCTGAAATCATCATTCGCAATGAAAAGCGTATGTTACAGGAAGCAGTTGATTCATTGTTCGACAATGAACACAAGGCACGTCCTATGGTTTCACAAAACCGCAGACCACTGAAATCTTTGTCTGGATCTTTGCGTGGTAAATCTGGTCGTTTCCGTATGAACATGTTGGGTAAACGTGTGGATTATTCTGGACGTAGTGTTATTGTGTCTGGACCATCATTGAAAATGCACCAGGTTGGTTTGCCAAAGGCAATGGCTTTGGAATTGTTTAAACCGTTTGTGTTTGCACGTTTAATGGCTGGTGATTATGCAAATACATTGAAAACCGCACGTAAGATGGTCGAAAATGGTGAAGATATTGTTTGGGAAATCTTGGAAAAGGTTATTCACGAACATCCGGTATTGTTGAATCGTGCACCATCTTTGCACAGATTGTCGTTGTTAGCTTTTGAACCTGTCTTGATTGAAGGTAAAGCTATCCGTTTACACCCACTGGTTTGTGCCGGCTTTAACGCTGACTTTGACGGTGACCAGATGGCTGTTCACGTTCCAATTTCATTAGAAGCACAATTGGAAGCACGGACATTGATGTTATCAACAAATAACATTTTGTCACCTGCAAACGGTGAACCTATGACTGTTCCGTCACAAGACATGGTTTTGGGTATTTATTATATTTCGTTGATAAATGGTGAACACACTGACAAATCGCCTCGTTTCAGTGGTATGGACGAAGTCGAAATGGCTTTGGAAAACAAGACCATCACATTACATACACCAATCGTTGCACGTATAAATGGAAAGATTTATAAAACAACAGCGGGTCGTATGATTATTGGTCAATTGTTACCAAAATCTGAAAATATGCCATTTGATTTGGTTAACAAAGTTATGGGTCAACCGGATATCAAGGCATTGTTGTCAACAACGTATGAACGTTGTGGTGACAAGGCGATGATTTTGTTGGCTGATGCGTTGAAGAATACTGGTTTTGAACAAGCGGCACGAAGTGGTATTTCCATTGGTTTCGATGACGTTGTTATTCCAGAAGAAAAAGACAAAATGATTGCCGAGGCTGAAAAAGCAGCCAAGGATATTGAAGAACAGTATCAAAACGGTTTGTTGTCTGCGGGTGAACGTTATAACAAATTGATTGATATGTGGAACAAAACAACCGATAAACTTGGTGATTTGGCATACGTTGCATTGGGTAAAAATCATGGTGATGATTGGAATTCCATCTATATGATGGCTGTATCCAAGGCCCGTGGTTCAAAACGTCAGATTCAACAGTTGGCTGGTATGCGTGGTATGATGTCTAAACCTGATGGTTCTATTATTGAAGTTCCTATTATTTCGAACTTTAAAGAAGGTTTAACAATGGCGGAATACTTTACGTCAACCCACGGTGCCCGTAAAGGTTTGTCTGATACCGCGTTGAAAACAGCATCTGCGGGTTATTTGACACGCCGTTTGGTCGATTTGGCGTTGAATACTGTAATTACTGAACATGATTGCGGAACAACTGAATACATTACTGCAAAACCCGTTTACCAGGGTGGAACATTATCTGTTCCATTGGGTGACATCGTTTTGGGTCGGACTGCGGCACATGACATTATTCATCCAATCACCAAGGAAGTTATTGTTCCTGCCGGTGAATTGGTTACCAAGGTTGCAGCACGCAAAATCAATGAATCTGGTTTGCCAAGCGTTGATGTTCGCAGTGTTTTGACATGTTGCAGTGACGGTTTGTGTGCAAAATGTTATGGTATGGATTTGTCACGTCAATCATTGGTTCATGTCGGCGAAGCCGTTGGTGTTGTCGCGGGTCAATCCATTGGTGAACCTGGAACCCAGTTGACATTGCGTACCTTCCACATTGGTGGTATTGCATCTGGTGGAACAGAAAGTCACTATATTGAAGTTCCTGTCGCCGGTAAGATTAAATTAAATGGTGTCAGCACAATCAAGAGTTCTGCTGGACGTGTTGTTGTATTGTCCCGAAATGGTAAAATTGCCGTTGTATCGGACACTGGTGACGAATTGTTCAGCTGTGCATTGCCGTATGCATCTATGTTGATTGTTAATGACGGTGACAGCGTGGAAAAGGGTGCCAAGGTTGCAGAATGGGATCCATATTCCAACACAATTATTGCAGAAAAAGATGGTATCGTTAACTTTAACGACTTGATTGAAAACGTTTCTTTCCAAGAAGAAGTTGATGCGATGACCGGTATCGTTTCGCGTAAAGTTATCAATTGGAAAACAAACACCAAAAAGGCGTTACAGCCGGCCATCAGATTGGTAAATGAAAATGGCGATGTTTTGTCACTGGGTGGCAAAAAAGTTGCTGAATATTTGTTACCAATACATTCCGTTTTGATGGTGTCCAACGGTGCAACTGTTTCTGCGGGTGATGTTTTGGCACGTATTCCTGTCCAAGCAAAACGTACAGGCGATATTACCGGTGGTTTACCACGAGTAGAAGAATTGTTGGAAGTTCGTCGTCCTGCAAATCCGGCATTGTTGGCGGAAATTGATGGAACAGTCGAATTGGAAGATGCAAAATCCAAGATAATTGTTCGTATTGAACCTGATGATGGCACGGCACCGGTTGAATATGCGGTACCAAAGGGAACAAACTTGTTGGTCCGCAGTGGTGATGTTGTCAGAAAGGCTGATAAATTGGTTGATGGTGACCCGGTGCCCCAAGATATTTTACGTATTTTGGGTCAAAAGGCATTGGCAACCTTTATGGTCGAACAAATTCAACAGGTTTATCGTTTACAGGGCGTGTCCATCAACGACAAACATATTGAAATTTTGATACGTGAAATGACACGTCGTGTTGAAATCACGAATCCTGGCGACACATCGTTCTTGATGGGACATGTTGTTGACCGTGTTGATTTTGAAGAAGAAAACGCACGTGTTATCCACGATGGCGGCAAACCGGCCGAGGCTTCTCAGGTTTTGGTTGGTTTGACCCGTGCATCACTTACCACACGTTCATTTATTTCAAATGCATCGTTCCAACAAACAACCAAGGTTTTGGTTGATGCCGCAATCAATGGTGCAACCGATAAATTGGTTGGTATTAACGAGAATTTGATTGTTGGTCGTTTGATTCCAATTGGAACAGGTGCATACGTTCGTCGTGTCCGTGAAATCGCCAAAAAAGAAGAAAAGGCGGAAAAATTGGCACGTGAAGGTGGCGAACAACAACAGTTGTTGGATATATAATAAAATTTGTTGATGGGGGCTTGGACCAAAGGGCCCCCGGATAACAAAGACACTGTTGATAAACTTTTCCTTGCAAAATGCAAAGATTGTAATAAAATATGGAACTGTAAATAAAAAGGATATGAAATGGCAACGCCAAAAAGTAAAACAAGTAAAGCACGCAGTGCACAACGCCGTTCTCATGATGCATTGTCTGTAATGCCATGTGGTGTATGCAAGGTTTGTGGCGAAAAGAAACGCCCACATCATGTTTGTCCTGCATGTGGTGCAAAATAATTAAAACCAAACATTAATGTGCAGATACAGTGCAGTTGTGTGCTGTTTCTGCATTTTTTTAGGTGTAATATGTCGGACGATAAAAGAATTATTGCTATTGATGCGATGGGGGGCGATAAAGGTCCCGCAGCGGTGTTGGGTGGAATAAACCAATACCTGTATCAACATAGTGAAACAAATGTTTTCTTTCGTATTTTTGGCGAAGAAAAGCGTTTGCGTAGATTATTGCGGCGTTATCCGCGTGTTGCACGTAACTGTGTCATAGTTGATGCACCTGATATAATTCGTGGCACCGATAAAATTCGTGATGTTATCAGACATGCACAAAACACGTCAATGTATATGGCGATTAAGGATGTCCGCGAGGGTAATTCTGCCGCGGTGGTCAGTGCGGGAAACACTGGTGTTTTGATGTCTTTATCAAAATTAGCATTAAAAACGATTGATGGAATTTCGCGTCCGGCAATAACAACTATGTTGCCATCTGGGGCGGGGGATTCGCGTGTGGTTGTTTTGGATTTGGGTGCAAATGTTCAATGTGATGCGGGAAATTTATTTGATTTTGCAATTTTGGGCGGCGTTTACGCAGAAACAATTGGTAAAATGCCAAAACCAAAGTTAGGTGTTTTGAATATAGGTGAAGAAGAAACCAAGGGCAACGAAACGTTGCAACATATAAACAAGGTTTTGTCGGCCCATCGTGAAGATTTGCCATTTGAATATTTGGGTTTTGTGGAACCGACTGATATCAGTGCTGGTCGGGTCCAGGTTGTGGTTACGGACGGTTTTACCGGTAATATCGTATTAAAGACGGTCGAAGGAACGGCCAAATTGATTAAACGCGTTATAACCGAAAATATGAAGAAGTCTTGGTTGGCGATTATCGGTGCGTTTTTCTTGATACACGTTTTCAAACGTTTAAAACGCTTCCGACCGCATTCTTGTACTTCCGGGATATGGGTAATTGAATGTCGTCGATGTATAAGAGGTCGACGTCTATTCGGGTTATCGCTGCCTTGTTCACGAGAAACGAGCGATGTATCCGGATAAAATGGGGTTTGAGAGTGGCCTCCCATTGGGAAATTGGTGTATAATTTTTGAACCGACGGCCGTCTGACGCGATGATGGTAGTAGCATCGTCATTGGATTCCACGTATAGGATTTCGTTTATCGGCAGCGTCACAGACTTCCTGTCAGAGGTGAAAGAGATGGAGCCTGCCCGGCCAGGGTATTTCTTGTCCAACCACACTTCGAAGAAATGGCTGCCGGCGGCAAAAGAGGTCAAGATGATGGCAATGAAAACAGGGTTCGACAGGAGGTGAGGGAGGTCGGGCCAATCTATGACAGCCCCGGGAAGATTCCCCCTGAAGGAGAGAATGCAATAATGGGCAACCAGGAACAGAATGATTTCCCCTGATAAAATTCCCAGCACTAAGAAGATTGTATCCCCGATGCCCGACCATTTCTTATCATATCTCACCATTGGGAAAAAGTATTTTGCCGCCAGGGCGCCGGGGAGAAACAACGATCCGATGAACAATGCTTCCAGAAAGCTGTACTCGAGACTGCTGAGTACAATCGCCACCAGAAGTATGGCGGTTATCCAGTATGATATGATTAGAAACAGTTTCATTCCCGACACAAATATAGCAAACTAACAGGGGTTCTGCCAATTTAAAAAAGCGACATTGGGGTTTTAACTGCCGTACGTGGGGATTCGGCTTTGGAAAAGGATGCCCATCCCTTACATTTGCATCAGAATATCAAACCCATAAATA
>CACYQE010000015.1 GCA_902776515.1 uncultured Pseudomonadota bacterium | reverse complement strand
GATGATTACAGGCATCAAACAAGAAAATATGGATTTAACGATAATACCCGGGGATGACTTTTTTGAATATGCAACCTTGGGTTGGCAAAAATCTCATCCGATTCCTGACGATTATACACGATACGGTTCTTTTGAAATTTTGGCTAACACAAATCTTGAACGCGTTCGTGAAATTGCAGAAAATGATAACGGCAAGATAGGAACGTTGTATAAAATTGCAATGGATGCAGAAAAATTAAACCAGGAAAAAATAGAACCTGTAAAAAAATATCTGGATGAAATTGATGCAATAAAATCTGTTAATGAATTACCAAAATTTCTTGGTCGGTTTCATAAAATGTCATCCGCCTTTTGGTCAGATGGCGTTGCACTGGATGAAAAAGACAGCGACCATTTTATTTACAATATCGGTCAGGGCGGAATTGGTTTATCACGCGATTACTTTTTTGACACAGATAAAAAGACAGTTGAAATTCGCAAACAATATCTCGATTTTATCGAAAAACAAATGAAGAATTTTGGTATCAAGGTTGATGCAAAAAAACTTTATGCAATCGAAGAACGCATGGCAAAATCTTTTCACAAAAAAGAACTGTTGCGTGACCCGCACGCAAATTATCACAAAATGTCTTTGACTGAAATCAAAGAAAAATTTTCTGGGTTTGATTGGGATGCGTATTTAACCGCCCGTGGGGCAGATGCCGCAAAATTTATAAATATAAATCAACCAAATGCAATATCTGAATCAATCGCAATAATGCATGATACGGATTTAGATTTAATAAAAACCTATTTAAAATACCGTGTTATTCTGATGTCCGATGCGTTTTTAGACGATGAAACATACGAAATTTCATTTGATTTTTACAATCGTAAAATGGCCGGTCAAAAAGAACAAAAGCCCCGCTGGAAACGTGCAATTGCGATATTAAACGGAACAATTGGTGAAGAAATTGGTCATCTGTATGTAAAAAAATACTTTCCTGCGGCGGCAAAAAAACGTATGGAACAATTGGTGGAAAATTTACGTCGTGCATACGAAACCAGAATAAAAAATCTGGATTGGATGTCGGACGAAACTAAATCCCAGGCGTTGGATAAACTAAATTCATTCAAGGCAAAAATTGGTTATCCCGACAAATGGCGTGACTATTCAAAACTTGTAATTGATTCAAATGATTCATTATTGGAAAATATGATTCGTGTTAATGAATTTGAAGATAGTTTTTGGTTGGACAAAATCGGTAAAGAAAAAGACCCAACTATTTGGTATATGAACGCACACGAAATAAATGCGTATTATGATCCGTCTACAAATGAAATTTGTTTCCCGGCCGGTATATTACAACCACCATTTTTTGATATGGATGCCGATGATGCATTTAACTATGGTGCAATTGGATGTATTATCGGCCACGAAATGACACATGGTTTTGATGATTCTGGTCGTCAGTTTGATAAAAACGGAAACTTGCGTGATTGGTGGACCAAGGCGGATGCAGAAGGCTTTACCAAGCGTGCGAATGTTATGCGTGATTTCTTTAATAAAATTGTAATTGCACCGGGTATCAATGCAAATGGCGAATTTACGTTGGGTGAAAATCTGGCGGATTATGGTGGTGTTACAATATCCTATACCGCATATAAAAACTTTGGAACACCATCAAATACGATTGATGGTTTGACACCGGACATGCGTTTCTTTATTGCGTACGCTGGGGCATGGGCATCAAACATTCGTGATGCCGAAGCATTACGATTAACCAAAACCAATGAACATTCATTGGCACGTAATCGTGTAAATGGTATATTGCCACACATTGATGCATGGTACGATGCATTTAACGTAACAAATAAAAACAAATTATATATTGAACCAGAAAAACGTGTAAAATTATGGTAAAACAAAGCCGCCCACAAGGGCGGTTAATTTTTTTGCACATAAATTTATTTTGCAACCCGCTTTCTAAATTCACTGCACGGACGAAAAGCGGCAACTTTGCGTGCAGAAACAATGGCTGTTTCGCCGGTTTTTGGGTTACGACCAATACGTGCAGATTTATTTAAAATCTTAAAACTGCCAAAACCGGCAAATTTGACTTCTTCACCATTAATCAAAGATTCGCATATTTCATCGAACACCAAATCAACCAATTTACCAGCCTGGGCGGCGGTAAAACCAAATTTATCACGCAAGCGTAATGCTAAATCATTTCTTGTTATTGTTGCCATTTTTTACACCCTGATTAAGGCCGCACCCCACGTCAGGCCACTGCCGAACGCGGGATACAAAACCAATTGTCCTTTTTTAATAATGTTATTATCGAATGCATAGGCCAATGCTAACGCACCCGAAGCCCCACTGGTATTGGCGTGTTTATCCACCGTAACCAGAATTTTTTCCAACGGGAATCCCAAACGTTTGGCCCCCGATTGTATAATACGTAAATTAGCCTGATGCGGCACAATCCAATCGACATCATCGGCGGTTATACCGGCGTGTTCCATTATATAGCGTGCAGCTTCGGGCATTAATGTGACGGCCTTTTTGTATGTTTCCGGCCCATTCATTATAATCTTGTGCTCTGGCGAACCGTGCAACATATCAAACAATTTGCCATCAGACATAACAACCGTATCAATAATCCCAGAATAGCTTGAAGTAGAACGTTCAAAAATCAACGCACCCGCACCATCACCGAACAGAACCGCGGTTGAACGATCCGTCATATCCACAAACCGGGACATTTTTTCCGCACCAATGATCATAATCCGTTCACACATCCCAGATGTAAAGAAAGCACGTGCACAATGCAACGCATAAATATAGCCCGTACAGGCACCACGCACATCAAACGCCGGCATATTTTTTGTTGCCCCTAAACGCCCCATAACCTGAACCGCAACGGACGGGAAATCCAATTCCGGGCTTGTGGTTGCGACAATTATCATATCCAAATCATCAACACCAATACCGGCGTTTTTCAATGCCGCATCGGCCGCAGTCAATGCCATATCGGCCACAGTTTCATTTTCGGCGGCAAAATGGCGTTCACGAATCCCGGTCCGTTCGACAATCCACTCATCGGACGTATCCATAACGCGTGCAAAATCGGCATTGGTCATTACCCGCTTTGGCAAATAAGAACCATAACCTATTAATCTGTTTCCCATACGAAACCGCCCCTTTGTAACCTGGATTGCATTATACAATTCATTAATAAATGTTGCAATATCAAAATCACAGGATTAAAATAACACCTGCGTGTCCCCATAGTTCAATTGGATAGAACAAGTTCCTCCTAAGAATTAGATGTTGGTTCGATTCCGACTGGGGATACCAAAAACATCAAAAGGCAAAAAGATGAAAAACAAAGCGATTAAGTTCGGAATTATTGCGGGAATTTTACCACATCTGTTTTGTTGTGTATTGCCCGTAGTATTGGGTTTGGTTGGGTTGGTTGCACCGGGCATTGCGGACCATGAATTAATACCCGAAAGCATTGAAAAGTGGGTATTCATATTTTCCGGGTTGATGTTGATTTTGTCGTGGATTATGTATTTTAATAACCGCGATTGTGATTGTAAACATTGTAGTGAAACACATCATCACCGTATCCAGTTGATAATTTTAATCTGTATAACTGTTTTAAGTCTGTTTGGAATAATCAGTCACATCGTATTGCATCATTAAGTATATTGTGGTTAGTGTTAATAGCTTGTGATTATTGTGCACGTTATATGGGATTCGATGAATAAAAAATGTTCGCACATTCGTGCGAACATATAATCAGTTCTGACTGTTTGTTGTCTTACAGTTGGTTCCATCCCACGAACCATTATTGTTGGTACACCATTCTTGACTGCACTGCTCATAACCACTACACCATGTTTCAGTGCATTCCCCAACATAACAGCAATTAGCCAAAATATTCCCATCAGATGGGGTTTGATGCACATACCCTAAACTACTACCACCTGAATAATAATAAAAATAGCCATCGGTACTGCTAAACACACAATTCATTTTTTGTGGATTATAATAGCATAAAGATGAACTGACAGGAGTGGTGCGACCAAGTGTAACCGTATTTCCTCTTGGTTGTAATATATAGCCATCAGTAGTCTGGATTTCGTTACAACCATTCACCGTTACATTATAATTGTTGGGATCACAATTAATTTGTGTGGAATCAATACTCGCTGTGAATTTACTGACAGCCTCTTCACCCGCCAGATAATTTGGAGTGCCATAGGCATAACAATTGTTATATCCAGAATTTGAACCGCCACAATCTGGAACTGTGAACGATTGACCGTATGTTAAATTCATTGCTATTGTTTGCCCCTGATCGACTGTTCCTGTTCCGCATGTCCACGTAACTTCATATGTTCCGGGTGAACAATTTGGGATAAGTGTAACCGCAGCACCATCATTAAATGGCCAAGTTCCTTGTTCTGACAACACTTGACTCGTTCCTGAAACCAACCAACCATTGCATGTATACCCAGAAAAGTCATTTGCATACACACAGTTATTAATTGGACGATTATAAGTATCACCGAACTGAAAATTATCAATGACTGGGGTCTGATTGGACGCACCCCAAATATCACAATCAAATGTAACAGCACTTCTTAATCCATTGCAGTTGTAATAAACGTTATTCTGAGTGCCAAAGTTGGTCAACGTATAATTTTCGCCAACCGTTCCAAAGGTCTCATAATTACGAGCGTAAAAACAAGAATTTTCATTATAACCGGGATTTACAACACAGCCGGTCGCGGGTGCAACCGGCTGACCGTAAGCAATCTGTACAGAACCACCACTACCCGTTGTACTGGGGGCTGCACAGTCATAATTCAAAGTAGCAGTACGGGGATTAACAACCGCCATGAAAGTCATATCTTGCGTATAATTATACGTAAAGCTACCGTTAACTGTTGTTGAACTAGAATCATTCGCAATAAATTGGTTTTCAAAATAATAACCTGTGCTTGCTGTGCATGAACCAGATAAATTGCAAGTTTCCCCATAGGTACATGTCAAAGTGGTATATTCAGGAGTAGCATTTTCCCCACAATTAACAGTAACAGTGTATCTATCTGGGATACATTGTTGATACAATGTCATATCGGCATTGGCGGTTACAGTAGAACCTGCCGCGTTATTATAACTACTATCCGTAAAATAATTGCAAAAATATCCCGTTGGTGTTGTGCAGCCATTTGGGTTAAATGCCTGATTTGCATGCACAGTTGTTTCACAGTTGTTATTATTCAGCCCACATTCAGCATTAGAATTACAATTGTATGTAACTGTGTAACGATCCTGGGTACAGGTGATACTAAAGGTTTGCCCATTAACCAAAGTAACTGTATCGCCACTGTACACAGGTTGATTGTTATACGAATAAGAGCATGAATAGTTTGGATCAAGAGTAAATATATCAGTCGGATTAAATACAAAAGAATTTGTGGCATCACCAACCGCAACAGATGCATTATTGACAAAACTAATACCATTTATATCATCCAAGTTACCAAAGATAGAAGAAAGTTGGTTTTCACCAGCATAAGAGGTAGTGTCTTCCGAACATACATACTCAATTACTGAACTGCCCTCACGCTCATAAGGTCTGTCTGTCAAGTTATAGTTATCTGGGGTACTTAACTGATTTGTAGCATCCGAAGTTGTACAAGTTACACCAGGATTACAATATACACAAGTATAACCATTTTTTGGTTGACAAGCATTTTTGTGTTGCCATCTATTGGTTGTACTTACAGTAACCGGTGTAACATTGTTACTGGTTGCACCAATATCATCACAATGATACGATATCATCTTTTGTGACGGAACATACCCGACATTTGTCGTACTATTTGTCGTTGTTTGAACCTGGCCCAGGATACCGTAAACCCAATTAGCGAGTTGCGCAGGTGTAGGATTTTCCGTAGAATAACCGGTTACGGACATACATGTCAAAATGGTTGACCGACATGCATTAATAGCAACACGTTGCTGAACAGAATTAGCAGTATTAGCAGCCGACGAACCACTTGGATAATTGTTGGTATTCAAACAATTCGTAACATCTGTTACACAGTTCGCCGCATAATCATTCAAGATTTCATCTTGTTTAGCCTTAATCTGAACCAGAACGCGTGCCAAGTATTGTTTAATAACATCATTTTTCGGATTGTATTTCGCATTAGTTCCCGCACCAGTATAGGTATAATCCTGGCACTTGTTCAAAACAGATACGCACATACCATAATTCAAACCACTGCTGTTATCAACATAGCCAATTTTGTTTTGTAAATATTCTGACATATTTACACTGCCGTTCTGGGCCGATGTTGTGGTCACAGTCGCATCAATATAATTTGCCAAAGTATCATCCGGACCTGTTCCCCACGCATTACCCTGGTTAGTGCCGGCCGTATAAGTGGAACTGGTGCACGAACTGGACCCCGGCATATTCCACGTTTTATACAAATTAACCTTGCAAACATTGCTGTCCGCCGCACTGTCTAATGTCAAATTTGGGTCAATTGCCTGGCCAGGTTGACTGCCCACTACTAATTCACCATTTACAATGTAACGGCCGGTTGGGTCCAAACATTTTTCATATTCAGAACCGCATACAAAATCATCCTGCATACAAGAATCCAACGCACTGACACACTGACGCATATCACCGTATTCATTCTTTTGACGCGAAACCAACAAACGTGCATTTTGCAAAACAAACTTTGCATTACGGACAGTTGCCGCCATTTGATCGTTGGAATCATTCAAACTGCGTTCGTATGCGATACACTGTTTATCAATTTCCAAATCATAAGAATTTGTAATTATTGCCGCATCAACACCCTGGGCAACACAGCTGTTCAAAACATTGGCCTTGCATCGTGCAGTCGCAGTTTTATACAACTGTTCACCACGCTGATTTTTAATACTGGACGTATTTGAAGTTGTTGAAAAACTGCCCAAAAATGCACTTAAATCAAAACCCGTACTGTCGATGTTGAAATCCAACAAACCCGACAAATCAAAAGCAACATCCGTACTTGTCGTTCCGGTCGAAGACCCAGATTGAACATCAACAATCATATTTCTGATTTTATCCAAACTGGTCTTTATATTACTGTTATCCGAAGTTGATTGCATTTTTAATTCAGCCTCGGTCTGGGTGAACAAAGTTTCAACATCACGGGTATTCAAACCAATGTATTTAATTTTTTGTGCAACATCTTGTAATTCTTCGGTAACCTGTTTTAATGTTGTTTCAGCCTTGGAATAATTTTTTAAATTCGCACTGCAACTGCAACGGCCCTGGTTATCGTCCAAAACATTACAATAATTATCCATACAATTTGCATATTGAGCCTTGCAATAATCGGTCAATTCCGCCAATTCATCCAATTCAGTCGTAGAAGTTGCGGTCGCAGCCGAAGAAGTATTTGTGTTCGCCGCCGTATATGTCATAGAACCACTGCGAATTGCGGGAACACGAACATTTGTCCCAACACGTGATGTATCACGATTACCGGCCATAACACGGTCACCAACACTGACACGGGCAGCACTGTTCGCGGTATACAAAGTCCCCGTCCTTGCACGTGTTGCAGATGTCGAGCCACGTCCAGACACAGTTCTTGTTTTTGAAGAACCAGCCACACCACCGGTTGCACGCGTTGCCGCCCCAGCCACAGATGCACGACTGACCGTTGCACGTGTCGCACCCGCAGTTGCCGTCCGATTTGTCGTTGCACGATTTGTTGTTGTACGTGCAGTATTCGCACGCGGTGACGTGTTGTTCGTTGAACGTGCCGCAACCGCACGTGCCGCAGCACCATTAGATGCACGCCCAGATACAGCCGTCACAGCACCCGAAGGAACAGTGCGTGACGCCTTGACACGGGACGAAGAAACAGAACGAGAAGAAACAGCCGGTTTTGATGCGTTTTTTGACGAATTAACATCAGAAGTTTCTTGAACTTCTTCATCCATCACATCAGCATCATCATAATATTCCGCATCCGCATAAACAACCCCATCATCAAGGTAAACCGGTGCAACCTCAGCAAATGCGGGCAAAGCCAACAGTCCACTAAGAAAAATAGCTATTCTCTTCATTGTAAATTTCCTTCCGTTTATTTATTTTATCATTATCCTTGCAAACTGTGCAAGTAAAAAAATTACAGTGGGTTGTGCTAACCACAAACCACTAATATGAATACTATCCGCAATGATTTTGCTTGCCACCAGCCAAGACCGCATTATAATAAAAAATAATCAAAGAAAGGATTTTTTGCAAATGGGATTAAGTCAACTTTATTGGTTAGCATTCGTAATGCCTTTCGTTGGATGCACAATTATACCAACCAGCACAAATGACAAACGACTGACACACCACACACCAAAAATAACAGAAAAAGATTTTGAATTTAATCCGTACGACACACCCATCGCACAACAATATAAACAAGAACTGTCCGCAAAACCAGATGCCAGTGGGGCAACACTTATCGAAGATGGGTTGTCCGCGTTTATTATTCGGGCGGTTTTTGCACGTATGGCAACCAAGACCATCGATTTACAGACTTATATTTACAGTAATGATTTTTCTTCACGTGTTTTGATTGGCGAATTGAAAAATGCCGCTGACCGTGGTGTCAAAGTTAGAATATTACTGGATGATTATGGAACCAAATCCGATATAGCCGATGTAATTGTACTGAACCAGCATCCTAATATAGAAGTCAAAATTTTCAATGCGGTTAAAAATCGCTCTCGCCTGTTGTATTACCCCCAAATGCTGATGGATTTTAACAGATTGAATTCCCGTATGCATAACAAACTTTTTATAGTTGACAATATCGCACTTATTACCGGTGGCCGCAATGTTGGCAGCAACTATTTCTATCCAGAAACCGCATCAAATTTTTCGGACACAGATGTTTTGTTTCTGGGCGAAATCACTGGTCACGCAACCAACAGTTTTAATCAATATTGGAATTATCATCTGGCAATCCCGGCAAGTGTTTTTCCGAAATCTAAATCTAAACGTGCCATGCAAAAATTAGAAAAACGTTTCAAAGATTTGGAAACAACCAGTGCCGACAGTATCAGAAAATATAACACTGTTATATCACTGGCACAACGCGAATATAAAATGAAAAATTTTGAATTTTGTTGGGGAACCGGCCGTTTTATTGCGGATCCACCCGAAAAAGTCGATTTACCAATGGAACGCAAAGAAACATATTATGGTGACATCATAATTGCACTGAACAGATTATGGAAACAAACACGCAAAACCGCGTACGTATCCGCGGCATACTTTGTTCCCGGCAATGGCGGCGTTAATACTATTCTAAAAGAAGAAAAGGCGGGTGTTCACGTCACAATTTTAACAAATTCATTGGCATCAACAAACGCACCAACTGTGTATGGCAAATGGGAAAAATATCGCAGCAAATTAATCGATGGCGGTGTTGATGTATATGAATTTATGCTGTCTGCGGAAAATCGCCGTGGACGATTGCACGACCGCGAACGCAAACAGTCCAGTTTTTCCGTTATGCACAGCAAAACAATTGTGTTCGATGACAAAATATCTTGGATTGGCAGTTTCAATTTGGACCCACGCAGTGCATACTATAACACTGAAAACGTTGCCATATTTGAAAGTCCTGAATTTGCCCAAAAACTGCGGGATATGATTATACGTGACACAGAAATATCATGGCACGTAACAAATGATAAAAATAAAACCATTTGGACCGGTCGCAGACCCGGTGATACCAAACCACGTGTATATCATCACAACCCAAACACAAGTATTTTTAGGCGAATTTTTAAAACACTGACAAAAATCATACCCGAAAAATTCGTATAATTACAACGGGTTATAAATTTTTTAAAATTTTTTTCATAAAAATTGCATTTTCTGCTTGACCCCCGATTCGTTTTTGTTCTATCATCGTTGTATAGACAAAGGGGATAACAAAAAAATCCTTAGATTTCTGGTAAAAAGCCGGAAAACCAAGGAAAACCAAAACAAATAAAAATTTAATCCAGAAACTTGTAAATACACGATGTAAATACAAATCTGCTTTGAATTTTTGACAAAAGCCCAGAAAGGAGGGACCAAAAATGCCAAAAAATATCAAAGAAATCATGATTGCATTACACAAGGTTTTAAGCACAACCGTTTGGGTTAATGCGGACCGTCAAATTGTATCGCTTAGCGATGAATTACAAATTGGGAAAAACAATTCCCCACGTTCTATTGAAGATTTACCACGCACATCATTGATTGGTGCATACGTATCATTACAAATACGCACTGATAATTTTGACGTTGCGGCCGAAAGTTTAGAAACCAAAGATTTGGCATTACGTGTCAAAGAAATGGTATTTGCCGAAGCAAAACGCATTATGGATGCGGACGAAGGCAAATCAAAAGATTCTGTTGCAATGGCGGCATAAGTTTGCACATTGCACGGTTTACAAGTTTCCGGTTTACGGAAGGAAGGAGAGCACATCGGCGAGTAATCGCCGATGTTGTTTTTTGCACATGTGGTTAGTGTATGTGGGGTGTGTTTGTGTATGTGGGGTGTGTTATTTCTTTTCTTTGTCATTCCGATTTCTCACTCGTCACCCCGGCCTTTCTTCTTCGTCACCCCGGGCTTTCTTCTTCGTCACCCCGGCGTAGGCCGGGGTCTCGGTCGGCTTTGTCGTGGATTAGTCTCAGGCGGTAACGTGGAGATACCGGCTTTCGCCGGTATGACGATTCAATTTTTGCGGGGCCCGATACGCCGGTATGATGAAGAATGGGATGGAACCGCGACAGAATCTGACGAGACCCCGATTTTCATCGGGGTGACGTAAAAGGAAGCCGAGGTGACGAGCCACTACCCACTTACACTAACCACTAAACATCAATTCGCGACCGACCCGAACAACGCCCTCCGGAAATTGGAGTCGTTCTTGACGCTGACGGCACAGTCATTCGCACAGTTATTCGCACAATCCGCGGCATCCGAGTAGTCGTACAGAAACGCCCAAGACGAAGCCGGACTTTGTTTTGTGCCACCATTCGGGGTCCACGATGTCATTTTACAATAACAGTATTTCCCGCTACTTTTGCCCGCGGATAAATTCTGATTAGTTGCCTTTTGGGCATACGCTTCTTTGCTGTAATCATTAACACACGCTGATGTTCCATTTACAACATATTCATCAAACTGGGTGCACCATTCACCGTACCAAACAGAAGGGCAATTATTGTATGTACCTACATAATCTTCATCGCCACTTATATCTTTATATGAGAATCCAACACCGTCCTTTGACGCATCAAGTGTTATCGTAGTAGTAGTAGTAGTGGTTTCAGTGGCCTCCGCCGCCGGTGTTTCTTCCGCGGTCACTGTTTTCTTTATGCACTGGCCTTGCTTTACCTCGTATGTATCGCTGTCACTGCATGCGGTTGCCGCACACGAACAATCCACCGCTGTCGTTTTGTTCGCATCAGACCAACAACGTTTACTGGCCCAACCGTTCTTGTCCACTGTAAAAGCACGGGCCAATTTTATATAGCTCCCAGTTGATGCTTTGTATGGTAAATCATCCGCAATGCACGCACCGCCCACTATACGGCCGTCAGCTATTGTTTCTGTTTCAGGCGTTTCTGATGCAACGTTCGTTTCATTTGTTGCGGTTTCGTTACTGCTGCTGTTATTATTATTCGGGGTCGTAACCGGCGGGGTTGTTACCTTGTCTTTACACCCTTCAACCGTCCATTCTTTGTCTGGGTTTTTTTCACACTCTGCTTTCTTGCGTGCTTCTTCGGCCGCCGCACGTTCCGCCGCCTGTTGTGCAGCAAGTGTTTGGTTCGCAGTCTGCAACTGGTTCGAAACATCTTCGCGTTTATTGGACAGGGCAATATTACCAATCGTTCCAACTGTCGTCAGACCTATCGTTGATATACCGGCTATCTTAAAGCCTTTGACCTTTTTACTGCATTTTTCCAATGCCGCAATTTTTTGTTGCTTTTCAGCTATTAATCTTTGGATTTCGGGATTGTTTAAATCAGCACTGAATACTTTAAACGGAACCATCGTTCCAATAAATAACATTATCGCGGGGACGCATATCCGAGATATCAAGCCGCAAGGCTTATTACTCTCTCTAGATTTTCTGCGGGCTTCCGGCGTTTGTTTCACGTTCGAACTCTCCTGTTTTTCCTGTCCGGTATTTTATCATATTTTGTGGTTGGTGTCTAGTGGTTTGTGTCTAGTGGGGAGTGGTTTGTGGGTTGTGATTAGTGAATCGTTATACTTTTTTATTCGTCACCCCGGCGTAGGCCGGGGTCTTGTCAGACTTTGTCGTGGATTAGTCTCAGGCGGTAACGTGGAGATACCGGCTTTCGCCGGTATGACGAAGA